>JAQXRL010000330.1 GCA_029218505.1 Eubacteriales bacterium
TTCCCGCCGCTTCTCTTCTTTCATGGAAGAATCCCCTCCTCCATGCTGCTGCGCAAACACTGCATGACATTTGCAATTTCATCTCATATGCACGAAACGCTTCTTCTCATTCGCCATTGCGATGCCCTCCTGTTCTTTCACGCTCGCCGCGCAAGTTTTTCCGATCCCCGCGCCTTGTCCGAGGGCGCTGCATACAAAAAACTGGCTCTTCTCCCCGGAAGCCGCCAGTTTTGATTCTATCCATTTGTTTGCGGGCGATGGAAAAATCATGCATTTTGCAAGACAATCTGCGGAAGCGATCCGATTTCCCGGATCTCATATTCCACATGCAAGCCTTCCGGCAACGTTTTCTCCGCCGCATTGTACCAACACATATCGATGCCTGCCGCGTTTGCCGCGCGTACATCGCTGGAAGGACTATCCCCCGCCATGATTACATCCTTGGGCGACAGGCCTCCCAACTTCTCCAGCGCGACATATAACATTTGCGGATCTGGCTTTGCGGCGCCCACTTCCTGGGAAATCACCAGTGCAGAAATGAATTCCCGAATGGAAGATCGCGCCATTCTGCCGCGCTGCACGTCGGAAATCCCGTTTGTCACCACGGCCACGGGCATTACCTGGGCAATTTGCCGCACCGCTTCCAACGCACCGTCAATCAGCACGCCTTGCATCGACAGATTGTGCGAATATGTCCACGCAACTTGCGTGGCATCCGCATCCACGCCGTATTGCCGCAACAAGTCCTCGAATCTGCCCACGCGCAACTGTTCCTGGGTCACAAGCCCTTGCTCCAGCGCACGCCAATATCGCTTGTTAATGGCATGATAGGCCGCGCAATGCTCCGGCGCGTTCAAACCCAAGGGCGCGGTCGTTGCCAAAAATGCCCGGCGTTCCGCTTCACGAAAATCAAACACCGTATCGTCGGCGTCCAGCAACAACGCCTTATACCGCCGGCTCACAGCGACCTCACAAATTCGCCAATGCGCTTGACGGCTTCCGCAATGTTTTGGTTGGATGCCGCGCAGGAACAGCGGATATGCCCTTCTCCCAGGCTGCCAAAGGCATCGCCCGGAACCACGGCAACCTGTTTTTCCATCAAAAGCCGTTCGCAGAACTTCTGAGAAGTCAATCCCGTTTCGCGAATGGAAGGGAATACGTAAAACGCGCCCATGGGCTCATGACACTTGAGTCCCGCTGCGCGAAGCCCCTCCACCATCATGCGCCTGCGGCGGTCATAGGCGTCCACCATCCGCCGTACGTCGGCAAACCCGTTTTCGAAACCAACCTTCAGTCCCTCCAGCGCGGCATATTGTCCCGAAATGGGCGCGCACAGCATGGTATACTGGTGAATTTTGCACATTACGGCCATCAGAATTCTGGGACCGCAGGCATACCCCATGCGCCAGCCGGTCATGGCAAACGCCTTGGAAAAACCGTTCAGCGTCACGGTGCGTTCCCACATGCCGGGAATGGACGCAAAGGATACATGCGGCTGGTCGCCATATGTCAGTTCCGCGTAAATTTCGTCGGAAATCACCAAAATGTTGGTACCCTCCAGCACCCGGGCAATGGCTTCCAAATCCTCTTTGCGCATCACGGCGCCCGTGGGATTGTTGGGATACGGCAAAATAAGCGCCTTGGTTTTGGGCGTGATGGCCGCCTGCAACGCTTCCGGACGAAGCTTGAATCCATCCTCCTGGCACGTGGGCACGGTGACGCAGGTACCTCCCGCAAAGGAAATGCACGGCATATAGGAAACATAGCTGGGGTCCGGCACGATCACCTCGTCGCCCGGCTCAATGATCGCCCGCATCGCCAAGTCAATGCCTTCGCTGGCGCCCACCGTAACCAAAATTTCGTTGGCGGGATTGTACTCCACGCCGAAACGTTCCGCCTCGTATCGGGCAATTTGGCGGCGCAATTCCATCAAACCCCAATTGCTGGTGTAATGGGTATGCCCATGGCGCAAAGAATAAATCGCGGCGTCGGTATACGCCCATGGCGTGTGAAAATCCGGCTCGCCCACGCTCAGGGAAATCACATCCTGCATCTCGCTGACAATATCAAAAAACTTTCGTATGCCGGACGGCGGCACATCCGCAACGCGTTTACACAAAATCTGATCGTAATTCATGGCGTAACTTTCAGTCTCCTGTCCTCAGGGGTTTCATCCATAATGACGCCCTGATCCTTGTATTTTTTCAAAACAAAATGGGTGGCCGTTGAAATAACGTGCTCCAGCGTGGACAACTTTTCCGCCACGAACAGCGCCAACTGCTTGATGGTGCTGGCCTTCAGCGTCACCATCAAATCGTATCCGCCGGACATCAGATATACGCTTTCCACTTCCTCGAAGCGGTAAATCTGTTCCGCAATGGCGTCAAATCCTTCGCCGCGCTGAGGCGTCACGCGCACTTCGATCACGGCTTCCACTTCCTCTATTTCCACTCGCTCCCAGTTGATCAGCGCCGGATATTTCAGAATAATGCGCTGTTTTTCCAATCTCGCGATGATCTTTGCCACGTCTTCTTCGGTTTCGCCCAACATCACGGCAATCTGGGATACGGGCGTGCGCGCGTCCTCGGTCAAAATTTCCAGAATACCCATTTCGGTGCGCTTCATGGTTTGATCACTCCTCTGCTTGCGATATTTCTACATAACTTTCCATTATTTTCGCCGCTTCCATCATGAAATCCGAATCGGCCAGCGGGCGAAACAAAAAGGCCATCGTCTGCCCGTGCAGCAGGGTGAGACAACCGGAAAGGTTCTCCTCCGGCAAATCCACAATGACAAATTCCACGCCGCCAAAGGCATAAATTCCCGTGTTTTCCAATCCAGGCGCGGCCTGCGCCGCCTGCAATAGCGCCTGTACATCTGCGTACTGGGCCTGAATGGCTTCAATGTACAAAACCTTTTCGCCGGAAGCGTCTCCCAGCAGATGCAGCACGCCGGCCTGGGCGTCCTCTTCCGCCACAGGATATTGCACCCAATCCGCCGGCAATTCCAATGAAAATCCTTGCGGGAATTCCACCCGAAGAAACGCGATTTCTTCCGCCACGGCGGAGCAAAGCATGAGCGTCGCGGCCAAAACTGCCGCCAACAGTTTTCTCATGATCGCACCTCCCTTCTTCTGCCATGTTGAATCTTGACAGAACATGTCCTTGGCGAACAAATTCCACCATGGCATGTATTCGCCATGCGTTTGCGCTTTTCCTGTCTCGAAATTCGCCGGCGGCGTAAATTTTTGGCGCACCGCGCATTCTTAAAGAAATAGAATCCCGCTCTAATCCGGATTTAATCTTCCTTCGACGGCGTTTAATCCAAAGGGTGTATCATCATTTTCGTCGAAGGGAACACAACATCAATCCACAAAACGGAGGAAACAAATATGACGAATTACGAAATGGTAGAAAAGCTTCGGGAAAAGGCTTCCGTATCCTATGAAGAAGCCAAGCGTGCCCTGGAAGAAACCAATTGGGATCTGCTGGAGGCCATGTTGCTTTTGGAAAAACAGGGCGTCACCATGCAGGGCGGACAGGATTATTCCACAAAGGCCAAACCCAAGGAGCCCGTTGGCAAGGACGAAAAGGAAACTTCCGCCTTTGGCGACGCCATGCGGCAAATCTGGTGCTGGATTCGCAAGGCGGTCGTCGTCGGCAACACCAACAGCCTGGTCATGGAACGCCATGGCAAGGAAATTCTCTCCTTCCCGGTAACGGTGCTTGTCGTGCTGCTGATTCCCTTCTTTTGGGCGGTAATCATCGCGCTGGTGGCGGGTCTGTTTCTGGGATTGCGCTATTCCTTCCGCGGCCCCAATTTGGGCACAAACAAAGTAAATGACGCCATGGGCAAGGCGGCGGACGCGGCGGAAAACCTAAAGGATGAATTCTATTCCAGGAAGGAAAAAGCGGAAGACGCGGAGAATACCAAAGAAGAACATGACGCATAAATCTCTCTTCAGCAGGTGAATTGCATGGCGGAAAAAATTCTCTTGATCGAGGACGAACAAAAGCTGGCGCGATTTGTGGAACTGGAATTAACCCACGAAGGATATGCCGTAACCAAGGCCTTCGATGGGCGCATGGGATTGGAGATGGCGGAGCAGGGCGGTTTTGACCTGCTCCTGCTTGACGTAATGCTGCCTGGTTTAAGCGGGCTGGAACTGCTCCGGCGGCTGCGCCGGACGAGCCAGGTTCCCGTGATTATGGTCACCGCACGGGATGCCGTGATGGACAAGGTAACCGGGCTGGACATGGGCGCGGACGATTACATTACCAAGCCCTTCGAAATCGAAGAATTGCTGGCGCGTATCCGGGTGGCGCTGCGCAAGCGCGGCGGAGAAAAGCAAGATTTGCCGCCTTCGCTGGTTTCGGGCGATCTTGTGCTGGATGCGGCACGCCGTCGCGTGGAATACGCCGGTCAGCCCATCGAATTGACCAACCGGGAATTTGAACTGCTAAAGACCTTGATGGAAAACAAGACCATCGTCATGTCCCGGGAAAAGCTGCTGGAAAAGGCATGGGGCTACGATTATATGGGAGAAACCAACGTGGTGGATGTGTATGTGCGCTATCTGCGCGCAAAAATCGACGATCCATTCGGCGTAAAGCACATTCATACGGTGCGCGGCGCCGGCTACACGTTCCGGGATATTTAGCCGCCTTCATTCTCTTGCGGGAGGTTTTTCCATGACAGAAGTCCGTCGCACATCGTCCATTGCCCGGCGAATCAGTTGGTCGTGGTTTTTTCGCAGTCTGTCCATGCTGCTTCTTTTGGACATTCTGGTCGTGGCGCTGGCAGCCGCCGGCATCCTCTACGCCTTTGAGCGGGAGACGCTGGGCGATGCATGGACGCCGCAATTGCAGCGCAGCGCCCAATGGGACGCAGACGCGCTGCCTGTTTCCATTGAGTATCTGGTAACGGACGCATCCGGACAGACGCATTCCTATCCCATTGGCAATGTCGCGCAAAACGCGGCGCCATTTTTCTATATTTTGCTGGGATTCGAAGCCGTATTGCTGTTGCCCAGCCTGTCTACGGGAAAACGAAAGGCGCAGCGCATTTTGGGCCCCTTGAATCGCATGGCCAGAGAAACCAGGGAACTTAGCCGCGCCGCAGAAACGCTGGAACGGTTTCATTCCCTGGAAGACGCCATCGGCAAAATCAGTCCAAACCGTCCGGAAGAACGGCTTTCCACCGGCAGCCGGGAACTGAAAGGGTTGGAAGACGCAATCAACAGTCTGCTGTTGCGCATGCACGAATCCTATCGCCAGCAAGCGCAATTTGTTTCCGATGCCTCCCATGAATTGCGCACGCCCATTGCCGTAATCCAAGGCTATGCCGGAATGCTGGATCGTTGGGGAAAGCAGGATGAAAAGGTTTTGGAAGAATCCATTTCCGCCATCAAAAGCGAAAGCGAATATATGAACCGTCTGGTGGAACAATTGCTCTTTCTGGCGCGCGGAGAAATGGGGCGCAATCCCGTGCAAATGCAGCCCGTCTCTCTGTCGGATCTGGCGCGGGAGGTCTGTGACGAAAGCGCCATGATCGACAACGCGCATACCTGGAAATGCAATGCGCCATACGACGTGCGCGTAACCGCCGATCCCGCAATGCTAAAACAGTGCGTTCGCATCCTGTGCGATAACGCCCGAAAATACACTCCGCCGGATGGCGAAATTTCCATTCGCGCCATGTTGGAAGACGGAGAAGGCTGCTTATCCGTACAGGACACGGGCATCGGCATCTCCGAAGCGGAACTTCCCCGTATCTTTGACCGCTTTTACCGGTCCGATCCCGCTCGCGCCCGGGAAAACGGCGGCACGGGCCTGGGGCTGAGCATCGCAAAATGGATTGTGGATCGCCATGGCGGCCACTTCCGGGTGCTTTCCCGGGAAGGACTGGGCACGCGCATCACCATCTGCCTTCCCATTGAAAATACCTGATCTGCATCCAGCATGCGCAAATTTGGGAAATATCACCCCGTCATCGGAGGATCGGATGGGGATGCATGCCTTTTTTTCCGGCCTATCAAGCAGATTGACAAAACCGTAATGTTCGCCTAAAGAAATTTCATTTTAATTTTTATATTTTCGTTTTCTAGCCTTGGAAAACGAAAATATTTGTGCTATAATGAAACTTAAGGTGCCAAACCGGCCCCTGATCGGCGACGGAATGATCTCTTCCGAACGCGACAATTCTATCGGAACGGTTTGCTGGTTCACTTTGCCCTTCCGGCGTAAATCAAAACCAATCCCTTGAAAGGCGGGAAATTTTTGAAAAAATTCACCTTCTCCGGCGGAATCCATCCGCTGGCACGCACCCACGAAGGCAAGGCTGCAACGGCGAAATCCGCCGTGCGTCCCTTTGTGTCGGACACGGTGCGAATTGCCATGGACATGCATATCGGTGCGCCCAGCAAGCCCTGCGTTGCAAAGGGCGATCGCGTATTGCTGGGACAAGTCATCGCGGAACCCGTCGGGCCATTGGGCATTCCCGTACATGCAAGCGTCAGCGGCACGGTCGTGGACATATCGCCATATCAACAGCTGCCTGCCGCTCCCAGCCTGTGCATCACCATTCAAAACGATTTTGCCGATGAATGGGCGCCGCTTCCTGCGGGGCTTGGCAACGTAGAAACCTGTGATCCGGCAAAAATCATTCCCGCCATTCGCGAAGCAGGCATTTGCGGCATGGGCGGCGCCAGTTTTCCCACGCATGTAAAGCTCACCATTCCCGAAGGAAAATCCATCGATACCATTATTCTCAACGGCGCAGAATGCGAAACCTTTCTCACGGCGGACGACCGGCTGATGATCGAAACGCCTTTGAGGGTGGTGGATGGTTTGAGATCCGTCATGCGCGCAACCGGCGTGCAAAATGGCATTATCGCCATCGAAGACAACAAACCTGCCGCCATCGCCGCCATTCGCAAAGCCGCCGCCGGCCGCCACGGCGTCCGCGTGGCGGTACTGCGCACAAAATATCCGCAAGGCGGCGAAAAACAGTTGATCAAAGCCGTGACGGATCGGGAAGTTCCCAGCGGCGGGCTTCCCATGGACGCGCATGTGGTGGTGTTAAACGTGGCCACGGCTGCGGCGATTGCCGATGCGGTCATCGACGGGCGCCCCCTCATTCAGCGCATTGTCACCGTCACAGGTTGCGTTCGGAAACCGTCCAATCTGCTTTTGCGCATTGGAACGATCTTTTTGGACGCCATTGGCGCTTGCGATGGGTTTTCCCGGGAACCCGGCAAAATCCTTGCGGGCGGATCCATGGTGGGGCTTTGCGCGCCCAGCGATACCATTGCCACCATCAAAGGCAACAACGGCATTGTGGCGCTGGACGAACAGGAATCCGCGGCGCCAACGGAAAGCGCCTGCATTCGCTGCGGAAAATGCGTCCGCGCCTGTCCCATGCGTTTGAACCCCTATTTGCTGAAAAACCTGTGCGATGCCGGACGCTTGGAAGACGCGCGAAAGAATCACATCGCGGATTGCATCCTGTGCGGCAGCTGTTCCTATGCTTGTCCGGCACGAAGA
>JAQXRL010000331.1 GCA_029218505.1 Eubacteriales bacterium
CAAGGCTTTTCCTTGGGAATCGGCAACGCCATGGAAGATGTGCGCAAGCGGGCTTCTGGCCTGGCTTCTGCCGCGGCCGCAGGATTATCCGCCGCTGCCGTCACCTTGCCGGAAGTCTCTTCTTCCGACGGCATTGGCAGCCTGCATCCCACGGCGCAGGACGTCCATCTCACCATTCCCATCAACGTGGATGGCATGCGGCTGGGCGAAGCATCCATTCGCGGCATCAACGCAGTGACCCGGGCCACCGGCAAGCTTTTGTTGAACATTTGATGAAAGGAGGAAACCATGCTGACCATCAACGGAAGCACTGTAAAATCCCCTTCCTCCATGGAAATCCAGCTATTCGAAGTAGGCGACGCGACCAGGCGCAACGCGGCCGGCGAACAGATCATTGATCGAATTGCCACCAAGCGCAGAATCTCCCTCTCCTGGGCCGTTATGACGCCGGAACAGCTTTCCAGCCTGTTTTCCGCAATGGGCGATCCGCCATTTTTCACCGTCTCCTATTTCGATCCCGTAACCGGGCTGGCGCGAACGACTACCTGTTCCTGCGATGAGCGTTCCACAGGGATTTTGCGCATAACGGACGGCATTCCCGTATGGAGGGATGTAACAATGACTTGGACAGAGAGGTAAAACCATGGCGGAAATAAACAATCTGTTGGCGGCAGGAGGCAGAACGCTTCGACTGACTGGCAATCTTCTTTTGCCCACCGGCGCGCAACAGGTCCTGCAGGCTGAAGACATTCTTCGCGCGGAGATCGACGAGGGCGTGGACGGCGCGTTGATGCCCGGCGACGTATTGTGTGCAAATCTATCCCTATGGCTTTGCAACGATCCCGGCCGGTGGACTGCCGCCACCATCGCCGCGCTGCCCGGCGCTTCCATCTCCCTTTCCCTGGAAGTCCTGTGCGGAAGCACATGGCACAGCGCCCCGCTGGGAGTCTTTCTGGCGGAAAAAATTGAGATTCAGGAAGGTCAGGCAGAAATTCTCGTGACAGGCAACGATTCTATTTCCACCACGCTGTCTGCCGCCTTTACCGACAGTCTGACCTACCCTGCCACGCTGGGGGATATCTGGTCAAATCTTGTCCGCCAGACTTCCTACGAGTTTTCCGGAAGCATTCCGAACGGCAGTTCCGTTGTGGACCGCAAACCAGATTGGCAGGACATGAGCCTTCGCAGAGCCATGGGAATCGTCGCCGCTGCGGCAGGTTGCTTTCTGCGCATTGACCGTTCCGGAAATCTGGATCTGGTTCGAATATGGGATGCGAGCGCGACGGAATTTTCCTTGGATGCGCACGCTTACACGGAACTGTGCCACGGGAGCGGAAGTTTCGGACCTTTGAACCGGCTCCTCGTTGAAACCTGCCGGGATGAGGAAGGCGAAGCAGGCACCTTAACCTTGCGGGCAGACGCCGGCATTGCAGACAGCGTGCAAAACACCTTCGTTTTGAAAAACAATCCACTGTTCGGAAACGGCGCAGAAAACGTACTTACCCTGGCACAGGGAATGCTCAATACCATGGCCGGACTTACCGCAGAATCCATGGAATTTGCCTGGCGCGGAGATCCATCCTTGCGCATTGGCGACCGTGTTTGCCTTGTGGACACATCCGGTGTTGCCACCCACGGGATATTATCCCGGCAAGCACTGCGCTTCGACCAAGGTTTTCTGGCGCAATGCAAATGCGCCGCCCCCGGAGACGATTCTTCCGATGCCGAGCGAACGATTGCCCCAGACGGAAGCTTGAACGCCAACCGATTGGTGGGCACGGTAAACGGCGCGCTGATCGCCGCCGAATCCATTACCGCCGAAAAAATTGCCGCGGGCAGCGTAATCACGGAAAAAATGGCGGCACACAGCGTGACGGCGGACATTTTGGAAAGCAGCAGCGTAAGCGCGTTCACCGTGCAGGCCGTAGCGGCAAAATTTCAGCAGATCGCCGCGGGCAGCGCCACGACAGACGAACTGTACGCCGGACTCGCGGAGATTGTCACCCTGATGGTGGGCGAAATCAACGCCGACAACATAACGACCGATCAATTGGCGGCAGTGCTGGGCGATTTTGTTGCCTTGTATGCGGACACCGCCGGAATTGATTACGCCGTGATCAAGGACATGGTGACGGACACGGCCATCATCACCCAAGGCGAAGCGGATCAATTGTACATTGCTCGTTTGGCCGTCACGGAAGCGAACATCGTGTCCCTGACGACCGGCCAACTGCTGATTACGGGAAACGACGGCAATCTGTACGCCCTCACCGTGGACGATGCAGGCACGGTATCCACGCAATTGCGGCAGGTAACAAACGGCGACATTGCGGACGGAACCATCGACGCGGGCACGAAGATTCTTTCCGGCAGCATCACGGCGGACTTGCTGAACGTGCAGCAGATTTTTGCCAGTGAAGCGCTCATTGGGGCCATCAAAGCTGCGAATCTGGACGTATCGGATCTGTTCGCCAACGAGGCGTTCATTGCTTCCCTGAACGCATGGGACATCTGGAGCAACGACTCTATGCGGCTGACGGTCAACAAAAACGACATGAATCTGTGGCTGCGCATCGACCCGGATGCCGGCGTGGAGATCGGCAAAAACACCAGTCCCGTAAAAATGGCGCTGGACAACGAAGGCTGGGCCATACGGGATCACGGCGTGGATACCGCACAATGCAAGGACGGGAAGATCGTCATCAAGGACGGCGAATTCACCGGCAGCATCATCCTGGGAGATTTTCTATTGCGCTACAATAGCGCGGACGGACACGTAAGCCTACTGAAGCGATGAGCGACGAAGAACGACGAGTTACGCTGGGGTTCCGCTCGGGCTGGTCGCGCCTTCGTTATCGGGCGCGACTGCTGCAACGCATCCCGCCACTTTCGGCTCGTTTCACGAACCAGGTCGAAATTTTCAAAAATCCCCACCGACCTGCCAGAGGGGAACTTTCCCTCTGGCGGGGTTTTGGCCCGAACCCCAGCGTTCCCCAGCGTAACCCTGCGTTCCTCAAAAGGAGGGCAACATGGCACAACACACTACGGCGCGGTTGTACTGCACGAAGGATACCCACGTGTCCAAATCGTATCCCACGCAGAACTTTCACAGCGCCGATTACACCAACATGGGCGTGGCTGGCGGCCAGCAAAACACCGCTCTGCTGGCGTTCGACACGAATCACGGCATCAAAGCCGGAGCGCGCATTCTGTGCGCGAAACTATATTTCG
>JAQXRL010000332.1 GCA_029218505.1 Eubacteriales bacterium
ATTTGTCTGCGGTTTTAATGTTTTCATGGCAGTTACATTTTACCGCCGGCATTCAGGTTTGTACAGCCTGAGTGCCGTTTTTTATAACGAAAGGAGCCGCCTCGTAATGAGACAGCTCCATGACTTCCGCCAAAAGGGCACCCCCAGGGAAACTGTGGGCATGAACAGTGCTTTTGCAAATGTTACGGGGCTGCATCGTAGGCGCGGCCCCGCCGGGAATGACAGGATCAGGATATTGTGCCAGATGGAATGGAACGCGAATGGAATCCCCCAGTTGAATATTGTACCAATGGAGCACAAACAAATCCACCAAAGGGGGATTCTCAGACTGTCGAAAAAGAGAGCACGAAAGGTCTTGGGCCGCTGGAATTCCAAGCGTGGCCGTGACGGAGGAGCTTGCTCTCGGCAAAGGCTCGATGCCTTTTGTAGGCCGTCCGCAGGCGGTTTGTCCGGATCTGGCCTGGCCACAAACCAAGTTTCGCTTGAATTCCGGTTGTAAAATCAGCGCCGCGGTCGCCGTACATGCCGCCATGCAAAAGGGTCGCAGTCCACTCGCGCGCCTGGGCTTTTGTGACAGCCAGCCGTTCGACGGGTTGCTGTGATTTTCTGTTCGCGAAAAGGCGCTATGAACCCGGGTCGTCTGGTGGTCGTGAAGAAAAGCTTTCGCAAAAGGTATGGAGCCACATCGAAGATGTGACTCCACTGGGAACAGGACAATCGTCTGGATGCCTTCTTTCGGGACAAGCACAGAAGACATGTCCTTATAGGGGTTGGTCAAACCACCGGCGCAACGGTTGGCTGTGATTTTTTGCAGCCTACTTGTGATACAGGCGTTCCAGCTCGTAACATGGTTCGCAGCTGACGTTAACGCCCAGCTTGCGGTAGAGCTGTTCGTCCACCTGAGACAGAATCACGGAAAAATGCGCGTCCAAACCATAGAGTTTTTCCAATTGCGCCTGCGCCAGTGCGGCCACGGGATTGGTGACGGCGCAGATGCACAGGGCGATGAGCACCTCGTCGGAGTGCAACCGGGGATTCTTGTTGCCCAGCCGGCCTGTTTTCAGCCGGCAAATGGGTTCCAGCACCTGCGGACTGATGAGATCCAGGGCGTCGTCGATGCCGCCCAGGGCCTTCAGCGCGTTGAGCAGCAGAGATGCGGATGCGCCCAGCAGCGCGGTGGTTTTTCCCGTAATGACCCGTCCTCCGGGCAATTGCATTGCGGCGGCAGGGGCGCTGGTAATTTCCGCTTTGCTCAGCGCGGCGGCAACGGCCGGGCATTCGTCGGGAACGATGCCCATTTGGTTCATCAAAAGCTCGATCTTGCGAATCGGTTCCTCGCCGCATAGCCCTTTTTTCAAATCGACCTGTGCGGAATAATATCTGCGCAGGATCTCCCGGCGGGAAGCGTTGCGCACGATCTCATCGTCCACGATGCAGAAACCTGCCATATTTACGCCCATATCGGTGGGGGAACGATATGGGGATTTTCCCTGAATGCGCTCGAACATGGCGTTGAGTACCGGAAATACCTCCACGTCCCGGTTGTAGTTTACCGCGGTAACGCCATAGGCGTCCAAATGGAAGGGATCGATCATGTTGACGTCGTTCAAATCGGCGGTGGCGGCCTCGTATGCCAGGTTCACGGGGTGTTTCAGGGGCAGGTTCCAAATGGGGAATGTTTCGAATTTTGCATATCCGGCGCGGATTCCGCGCTTGTGGTCGTGGTACAGTTGGCTGAGACATGTCGCCATTTTGCCGCTGCCCGGGCCGGGCGCGGTAACGACCACCAGAGAACGGCTGGTTTCTATGTAATCGTTTTTGCCGTATCCGTCGTCGCTGACGATGCGCGCCACGTCGGTGGGATAGCCGGGAATGGGGTAATGGCGATAGTTGCGCACGCCCAAGGCGTCCAGGCGCCGTTGAAACTTGTCCGCGCCCGGCTGTCCGGCGTATTGCGTGATGACCACACTGCCCACGTATAGGCCCATTCCTTGAAAGATGTCCATCAGCCGCAGCACGTCTTCGTCGTAAGAAATGCCCAAATCGCCGCGAACTTTGTTTTTCTCAATGTCGCCGGCGTTGATTACGACGACGATTTCCACCTGTTCCTTCAGGGTTTGCAGCATGCGAATTTTGCTGTCGGGCGCAAAACCGGGCAATACTCTGGATGCGTGGTAGTCGTCAAAGAGTTTTCCGCCGAATTCCAGATACAGCTTTCCGCCGAATTCGTCAATGCGCTTTTTGATTTGCCGAGATTGCAGGGATAGATATTTCTCGTTGTCAAATCCAAGGCCGCTCATAAAACCCCTCCACAATTTTATGTTTATTATTATAGCATACATTTCGCATTTTGACGAGTTAAAAGAAATCTTTGACATGCACGGCATGATAGAGTATAATAGGAAGGGAAATGTCAAGAATACAGGATCGAGGACGGCGAATAAGATGAAAAAAGCGATTATGTACGGCGGTGGAAATATTGGCCGGGGGTTTATTGGAAAAGTCTTTTCAGATTCGGGCTATGAAGTCTGTTTTTTGGACATCATGCAGGATCTGATTGACGAAATGAACGCCCGCCATGGTTATACGGTGCGAATCGTATCCAATGCTGGAGAGCAGAATTGCGAAGTAAAAAACGTTCGCGCGGTCAATGCCGCGACGCCTGAAGCGTTGGAAGAAATCGCCACTTGCGATATCATGGCGACGGCGGTGGGCGTCAATGTGCTGCCCAAAATTGCGCCCACCATTGCGAAAGGCGTGGTTGCGCGCATGGAAGGTTCGGGAAAACCGCTGGACATCATCCTTTGCGAAAACCAATTGGAAGCGGATGTGCTGATGCGCGGTTGGATCAACGATTGCCTTACGCCGCAGCAACGCGCTTGGGCGGACAAAAACCTGGGTTTGGTGGAAGCCTCCATCGGCAGGATGGTTCCTCCGCTTACGCCGGAAATGCGTGCGAAGGATCGTCTGCTCATCTGCGTGGAGCCATATGCCCAACTGCCGGTGGATCGGAAGGCGTTTCGGGGAGAAATTCCGGATCTCGTGGGCTTGGTTCCCTATTCGCCCTTTGGGTTTTACATCCGGCGCAAGCTGTTTATCCACAACATGGGCCATGCCATTTGCGCGTATCTGGGCTACATGAAAGGGTATTCCTATATCTATGAAGCCATGGCGGATGCGGAAATCCAGCAGGCGGTGCGTTTGGCCATGAAGGCGTGCGGCGAGGCGCTGATTCATGAATACGGAGAAGATTTGCGGCAAAACGTGGAGGAGAACATTGAGGATTTGATTTTCCGATTCCAGAATCGCGCCCTGGGGGATACCGTTTCCCGGGTAGGCGGCGATCCGGCGAGAAAGCTGCGCAGAAACGACCGGCTGGTGGGCGCGGCGCTGTATTGCATGGAAAACGACGTGGACGCGACGCCTGTCGTAAAGGGCATTTGGGCGGCGCTGCGGTTTGATGCGGAAAACGACGCGTCTGCGGCAAAGGTGCAGGCGGATTTGAAAAACCAGGGCTTGGATTTTGTCATAAAGCAGTATATGGGACTGGATGCGCAGGAACCGCTGTTTGATTTGATCAAGACAATTTGTCAGGCATAATGGCCGGAGGAGCGACATGAAGCGTAGGTCGGGAACGGAATGGGCGAACGGGCTGATGATTGTACTGGGGCTGTTGCTGGCGGGAGCGGGATACAGAATGTTTCTGGTGCCAAACGAAATTGCGCCAGGAGGCTTTACGGGCATCGGCCAGTTGGCAAACCGCCTGACGGGAATTCAGGTTGGCCTGGTGAGCATCCTGTTGAATGTTCCACTCTTTGCCCTGTCCATGCGAACCATGGGGCTGCGCTTCGGTTTGCGTTCCGCGCTGGCCAGTTTTGGGCTGTCCATGGCCATTGACTATTTGCCGGTTTCCGGCGTGACGCAGGATCTCATGCTGGCGGCGGTGTATGGCGCGGTACTCAGCGGCGCAGGGTTCGGCTTGATTCTGCGTGGCAGCGCCACGACCGGCGGCAGCGACATGCTGGCTTCTCTGATCCATCGGCGCGTGCCGCATTTGCGGGTCAGCGTGCTGATTTTTTCCATCGATGCGGTGGTCATTGCCGCCTCGGCCTTTGTGTTTGACGCCCAGGCGGCCATGTATGCGCTGATTTCCGCGTTTCTCATGAACGTAATCGTGGATTTGGTGCTGGAGGGTCCCAATACGGCGCGCAGTTATTTTATCATTTCTGATGCCTATGAGGAAATCTCCAGGCGGCTGATGGAAGAATTGTCCCGAGGCGTCACTGCGTTTGACGCCACGGGAATGTACAGCAAAGCGGAAAAAAAGGTGCTTATGTGCGTCATCAGCCGAAACGAGGCGGTACAGCTGCGGCGCATTGTGGCACAGGTGGATTCCAACGCCTTCGTATTTGCCAATCGCGTGCATGAGGCGCTGGGAGAGGGCTTTCGTCCCCACGGGAAATAGCGGACGGTCCTGCGCAAAAGCAAGACCGTCCTCAGTCTGCCCAAAGAAGCTGCTCAGGGCAGCCTGAGCCAAATTCCCCGTTCAACGGCGAATGACAATCACGCGCTTCTTGTTGTTCCCGGCAGAGCCGCATCTTTGATGTGGCTCTGTATCATTTGCAAACGCTTTTTCTCCATGCCCCGGTTGAAGTGAGGGTTCTCTTGCCTGTTCGGCATTTTCAAAGAGAAAATGCTTG
>JAQXRL010000333.1 GCA_029218505.1 Eubacteriales bacterium
CCAGCGGAGCATATACATATCAACCACCCACAAAGGAAATGGCGGAGCGTTACAACCTTACGGAAAGAAAGTGGATTATCACGCAAGCGCCCATTCAACCATAAAGTGCTGTTCGAAACAAAGCCCTTCGCCAACAAAGACGGGAGGAATGGAAGCACAGACAACAGCGAAAAGAACCCCGGCTGAAAACAGGCAAAAAATGCCAAATATCGCCCCGAGATGCTACAATGAACCGCACCCATACACACCTACCACCCCAACACGACGAACCGTCAAAACGCCAATAGAACAGGAAAAAAATGCCAAAAAACGCCCCGAAATGCGACAGGAAAACCATCCCTCCACCCAAGGCAGAAAGAACAACG
This sequence comes from Eubacteriales bacterium, assembly GCA_029218505.1. Classification (GTDB taxonomy): domain Bacteria; phylum Bacillota; class Clostridia; order Christensenellales; family Aristaeellaceae; genus SUG1456. The sequence continues at coordinate 366 of JAQXRL010000333.1, forward strand.
CAAAGGAGATTGTATTCATGCCGAAAATGAGCAAGCAACAAAAAGAAGAATGGGCTTTTTTTCTCAACGAACGCAACCGCATCACCTATAACGACCTATGCCGCAAATGCGTCCACGATTGCAAACAGAGTTTCCGAGTGGAGATAATCGAATGTCAAAAATTCATCTCCAAGCGTGCAAAGCAATAAATCTATTTCCTTCTCAAGGTACGCAGACATTTAGAGCCATTTGGAGGTGTTCCCCATCGGAGAAAATGAAATACCCAGCAAAATGATTCTCGACCAGATATTGACCGCGCTTCAGTTACAAGAAAAAAGAATTGACACCTTGACCCAAGCCGTGTTATCATCTTCACGGGCGGAACTTGAAAATGAAACATCAAAACATATCTCATTAGCGTTTGAACAGAATGGAGCGAACGCAATGGGAACTAAGTATCAACAAAGGGTTGTAATCGGGAAAGACGTAAACGGAAAAGAAATCTCGAAGTGGGCAAGCGGAAACACAACAAAGGAATTTCAAGATTCTTTGATTCGCTTGTATTTGGAAAATGGACTGTTGGCACAACAGCAACCGCAAAAACAGGAATGCGAAGTTACCTTTGCGGAATATGCGCAGACATGGTTCGATACATTCAAAGCCCCATCTCTGCCACCAAAAACAAAGACAACGCGCACCAGCTTTTTTCAAAATCACATTGTGAACGCCTTTCCCGGCAAAGCGATAAACCGTATTTCCGTTATGGATGTTCAAGCGGTATTGAACGAAATGCGGAAATACAGTCAATCCTACTTACGGGACATCATGAACTACATGAAAAACATATTCGATTGCGCTGTTTCCGAAGGAATCATCGAACGAAACCCCATGGGTTCAAGACAGGTTTTCAACCCATCGAAGAAGAAAACCGTTCGGAAATTCCTTTCACCAACAGAAAAAGCGGATGTTATTGCACACATCCCCTCACTGAAAAATCAGTTTGATCGAATGGAATTGGCATTGTTGATGTTTACGCCACTTCGCCCCGGCGAAATGTTTGCGCTACGTTGGGAAGATATTGACCTTGACAACAAATTGATTCATGTTCGCCGAGGTTCATCATTCGACCACGGAAAGATACACATAAGCCACGGCAAAACAACCGCAGCAATTCGGGATGTTCCGTTAGATGATCGCCTGTTGGAATTTCTGTTGCCCTTGGAAGAACAGGGATACATTCTTCATCGAACCACAGCGGAAGAACCGTATTCCGAACAAACGGCAAAATGCGCATGGGAACGAATCTGCAGAACCATAGACGTTCACGGAATAACGCCTTACTGCGCACGTCATACTTACCTCACGGAAGCGAACCTCGCTGGAATAGACCTAAAGACCATCCAGACAATCGCAGGACATGCGGACGAACGCATGCTTATGCGAACGTATGTGCATAGCGATTCAGAATCCGCCAAGAGAGCAGGTGAGAAAATGACGCGATATTTTGCGAATTTATAGCCCCATGAGGGAAGTTATGAGGGGAAATTTTCAAGGGCATATTATAGAAGGAAAATTTGCGCATGAGGGAAGTTATGTGGAAAAACCCCTCTTTTCCCGTAACCTTTCCTCATGCAGACAGGAAGTTAACACAGACGCAACCGTTTAGACCCCGTATTTTGTGCGCAGGACACAAAAAACCGCCTGAAATCAGGCGGTATGTGGTGGGGTTAAATGGGCTCGAACCATCGACCTTTACGATGTCAACGTAACGCTCTAACCAGCTGAGCTATAACCCCGCACGACTTTTCTATTATACAACATGCGGAGGTATCATGTCAAGCCCCATCCAACATTTTTTTGCAAATATTATCGCACAAAACTACCTTGGCTTTGAAACGCTCTTTTCGGGCAACAGCGCCAACACAGAACCCAATAGCATCAAAAGACATCCAAAAATTTCCTTTGGAAGCATGCTTTGCCCCAGAATGAGCCATCCTCCTAATGCCGCAAACACGCTCTCCATACACATTACCAGCGATGCCACCGTGGGATCCGTGTCTCTCTGGCCGGTAATTTGCAAAGTGTATCCCACTGCGCCGGAAAACACGCCCACATATAGAATGCTCCATATGCAGCTGCGCGCACCGGAAAGATCCGCTCCTTCAAACAGCAGCATGGCAATTCCTGCCAGAATTCCAGATACGCAGAATTGTATGCAGCAAAGCTTTGCCGCATCGTATCCTTGGGCATATTTGTCAACTGTCAGAATGTGCAGCGAAAACACGAACGCACACCCTAACGTCAATAAATCTCCCATGCCAATCGAAAAGCCTTCTTTGATGCACAGCATATATAGCCCAGCCAGGGAGGAAATCACGCCAATCCACACCCATTTCGACGGGCGATGACCAACAAGCGCTCCCAAAATCGGCACAATTACAATGTACAGCGCCGTGATAAAGCCGGATTTTGCCGCAGTCGTATGGCCGATCCCTGCCTGTTGCAATCCCGTCGCTCCAAACAGCAGGATTCCCTGGATGCTTCCCAGCAGCATGTGTTTCGAAAATGACTTCTCCCCTTCCCCTTTTTCCACCAAACGACCCGTGAACAGAAGAAATAGAAACAATACAAACGACGTTACCAGCGAACGCACCGCCGTAAACGCAAACGGCGCCATGTATTCACTCGCCGTGCTTTGCGCCGAAAACGCCATGCCCCATATCAGCGAGGCAAACAGCAATATTGCGCTTCCTCTCAACTGCTTCCTCATGGTCTCTCCCTCCACTTTTTCCTATGTGTTGATTTAGTATACCCTTGTCTTTTATCTTCTGAAATCCTTTGCGGATGAATTTTGATGAAATTTCTGTGAAACACTTGACATTGGCCGCTCCCTATAATATAATAGTCAAAGAAAGTCAATAACGGACTTTTGAATGGAGGGATACCATGAACACAGAGAAATTCACGCAGAAATCCATGGAAGCCATCTATGCGGCACAGCAACTGGCGATCCAATATCAGAATATGCAGGTAGACCAACAGCATCTGTTCTGTGCGCTTTTGCGCACGCAGGACGGGCTGATTCCCCAGGTTTTGAAGCGCATGAAGGTGGACACGACACGCCTGTCCGATGCTTGCGAAAAGGAAATTGCACGCATTCCGAAAGTATCCGGTCCTGGCAGAGAAGCCGACAAGGTGTATATCTCGCAAGCCCTGGATGCGGTATTCCAGCAGGCGGAAGTGCAAGCGCAGCACATGAAGGATGAATACGTCTCCGTGGAGCACATTGTTCTGGCCATGATAGAACAGCCCAATGGCGCCATGCGCAGATTATTTGACGAATTTGGCATCAAGGCAGACCGCTTTCTGGCGGAATTGCAAAAAGTGCGTGGCAGCGCCAGAGTAACCAGCGCGAATCCGGAGGAGACATACGACGCCTTAAAGAAGTATGGGCAAAACCTCACGGAACTTGCTCAGGCGCAGAAACTGGATCCGGTCATCGGCAGAGACACGGAAATCCGCAATGTCATCCGCATTCTTTCCCGGAAATCGAAAAACAATCCGGTGCTGATCGGCGAGCCAGGCGTTGGCAAGACGGCCATTGCAGAAGGATTGGCTCAGCGCATTGTCCGGGGCGACGTGCCAACCACCCTGAAGAACACCCAGCTGTTTTCTCTGGATATGGGCAGCCTGATTGCTGGCGCGAAGTACCGGGGCGAATTTGAAGAGCGCCTGAAGGCCGTTCTGGAAGAAATCAAGAACAGCAACGGAAAAATTCTGCTGTTCATCGATGAGTTGCACAATATCGTGGGCGCGGGCAAGACAGAAGGCTCCATGGACGCGGGCAATCTGTTGAAACCTTTGCTTGCCAGAGGCGAACTGCACTGCATAGGCGCCACAACGCTGGATGAATATCGCAAATATGTGGAAAAAGATCCGGCTCTGGAGCGCCGGTTCCAGCCTGTGATGGTAAACGAACCGACCGTTGAAGACACCGTATCCATCCTGCGCGGGCTGAAGCAGCGTTACGAAGTATTCCACGGCGTAAAGATTTCCGATCAGGCGCTGGTAAGCGCGGCGCGGCTTTCGGACCGGTACATTTCCGACCGTTTTCTGCCGGACAAAGCCATCGACCTGGTCGATGAAGCCTGTGCCATGATTCGCACGGAAATCGATTCCATGCCCCAGGAAATGGACGAAATCAACCGGGAAATTGTGCAGCATGAAATCGAGGAGGCGGCGCTGTCCCAAGATGAAGACGCATACGCGAAGCAACAGCTGGAGCGCGTGCAGGAACAGTTGCGCAATTTGCGGGAAAAATTCGCCGGCATGAAAGAGAAATGGGAGGCAGAAAAGCAATCCATCGCAAGCGTCCGCAAGCTCCGGGAAGAAATCGAACAGGTGAACGCAGAAATTGATAAGGCGCAGTTGGAATATGATTTCAACCGGGCGGGCGAATTGAAATACGGCAGGTTGAACGATTTGACCAAGCAACTGGAGGCGGAAGAGGCAAAGCTGGAATCCGACCCGGAAGACAAACGCCTGCTGCGGGACCGCGTTACGGAGGATGAAATTGCAAAAATCGTCTCGCGCTGGACGGGCATCCCCGTATCCAAGCTCATGGAAGGCGAACGCGAAAAGCTGCTTCGCTTAGATGAAATTTTGCACAAGCGCGTCATCGGACAGGACGAGGCCGTGACAAAGGTTTCAGAAGCCATTCTGCGCTCCCGCGCCGGCATTCAGGACCCCAACCGGCCCATTGGTTCCTTTATGTTCCTGGGGCCCACGGGCGTCGGCAAAACGGAATTGGCCAAAACCTTGGCGGAAGCGCTGTTTGACGACGAGAAAAATATGATTCGCATCGACATGACCGAATACATGGAGAAATTCAGCGTTTCCCGCCTGATTGGCGCACCGCCAGGATACGTGGGATACGAAGAAGGCGGACAGCTGACGGAAGCCGTGCGCAGAAAACCCTACAGCGTTGTGTTGTTCGATGAAATCGAAAAGGCGCATCCGGATGTGTTCAATCTGCTTCTGCAGGTGCTGGACGACGGACGCATCACGGATTCCCAGGGACGCACCGTTGACTTCCGCAATACCATTATCATTATGACCTCCAACCTGGGCAGCGATTTGATTCTGGACGGCATCGGCCAGGACGGCCACCTGAGCGACCAGGTTCGCGCGGACGTTCGCAGATTGCTGAACACGCGTTTCCGTCCCGAATTTTTGAACCGCTTGGATGAAATCGTGTTCTACACGCCGCTGACCAAGCCGCAAATCGCAAAGATTGCGCATTTGATGCTGCAAGGCCTGTCCAAACGCCTGTCCGAACGCAGGCTGACCGTGCGCCTTACTCCCGAGGCCGAGGACTATATTGTGGAAAACGGTTACGATCCCGTTTACGGCGCACGCCCTCTGCGCAGGCTCATTCAGCAAGTGGTGGAAACCCCTGTTGCCAAGCTGCTCATTCAACAAATCGTTCCCGAAGGCAGCGAATTGGTTGTCGAATTGCACGGCGACGAGATGGCGGTACACGTCGAACCCGGACATGAACTTGCCAAAACCGAACGCTGATTCGTTTCTTTTGTGTAATGTTATTGTTTATATCATGATAATCCAATTGACTTTGCTTCCAAAATCCTGTATAGTATTTCTTACTCATAGACAGGAAATGCCGGCGGCTTCCTTGCGAAGCCGTCGGCGCACAAAACGGTTGCCCGTCCTTTGTTCAAAAAAACGCGGCAACGGGAAACAAACGAAGTGGAGAGGTTATCATGATCAAGCGGCCAACGGACGGAAATCGGCATCGCATCGGCATCCCCTACATGAACCAAGAGATGACGGCGATTCTTGCGAACGTAGAGGCGGATCTTGGCGATCATGCGCTGGCGCAGAGCGTCTATTTTAGCCCCACGGCCCTCACCCACATTAAGCGCCTCATCGACCAGGGCGGTTCCATTATCACGGACACCACGCTGGTGGCCAACGATATAGACAAAAGCCTGTTAGGCGCCAAAGGCGCACAAGTGCGTTGTTTTATTGATGACCCGCAGGTGGATTCTCTGGCGGAACAGCGTCGCGTAACGCGCGCGGAAATTGCCGTAGATTACGGTCTGACGACGCCGGGACTGAAACTGATGGTGGTCGGTTCCGCGCCAGCGGCCATCAACCGCCTCATTGCCCGCAGGCAGCATGAGCCCATGAGCGACGTATGCGTGTTGGCCGCTCCCAGCGGATTTGCCAGCGTCGTTCAATTAAAGGAGCGCCTGTTGGACAGCGACCTTACCTCCATCATCGTGCGCGGAAAAAAGGGCGGCATCCCCGCTACGATTTCTATTGTAAATGCCATTCTGCGGGAGATTTCCAAAGGCAACTGATGGTTCCTGAAAGCGGTGCGTTTTGCGAAAAACGCGCCGTTCTGTTTTCGTCAAGTCATAACTGCCCGTGAACGGACGATTTGTCCAAGCTGTCAAGGGCTTCTTCCCCGTATCCGCCTGTGAAGCGGGCGTCGAGGGGCCATCTCGCAAATTCTACAGCGTGACGCCCTGCCTTTTGTGAAAGCTTTGCCTTCTGTACTCCCGTTACACTGGGGTCTTGCCTGTTCGGCGAAGCCACAGCCGCCCGTTGCCCTATCAGGGCGTAACTCTTGTGCTTGCCCGCGAAAGAGGACATCGAGAGGATGCTTCATCACACTTTTGCCCCGCAAGTCCCTTTTCTGGGATTCGTTCTGCGTTCTATCTTGTACAATATTGATGTCTCGCTGTTCTTAGGGGAATCGCATCTTCGATGTGGCTCCATGACTTTTGCTATCGCTTTTCTTCATGATCCCCAGTAGAACTGGGGGGGATAACGCCTGTTCTGCGAAGTCATAACCATCCGTTGAACAGGTGATTTGACCAAGCCCTATCATAGCTTAACTCCTGTGGTAGCCCTCGAAAGAGGGCATCGAGATGATGATCAGCCACACTCTATGCTTCGCAAATCACCTTTACGGTGATTCAAATTGCGTTCTATTCGTACTTGCACAATTACGAAAGCTTGTTATTCCTAGTGGAGCCACATCGTCCATATGTCTCCATGACTTTTGCTATCGCTTTTCTTCATGATCCCCAGTTGAACTGGGGGATAACGCCTGTTCGGCGAAGCAATCGCACGGGATGTTGCCAACAACATCCCGTGCGCCAGTGTGCAATCCGCAATTTGAAAGAAATCTTTTGCTCCGCCGTGATTACGCGAATTCGTTTTCTGACGTTTGTTCGATTTGCGTTTTCTCTTTTTCCAGGGATTGCGCGCGTTCGAATTCCAGCCTGGCGTCCACGGGCGCTTCTGTTCCGCGCAGCGGCATCGCTTCCGGATCCACCGCCTCCAACGTAAACGCCGATACCTCGAATGCGTTCCGCAGCATGTACTCCCCGTTTTCCAGCAGTTTCTGATATTCCCGGGATTGAAGGCGTCCAGTGAGTTTCACGCGATCGCCCACGTGGAATCGGGCGGCATATTGAGCATTTCTGCCCCAGGCAATGCAGGGAATGTAATCGCTCTTGCCAAAGGCGCGGTTCACCGCCAACATCATATCGCAGATTTCCCGGCCAAAGGGCGTGGATCTGTAAATCGGCGGCTTGCACAACGCGCCCACCAGCGTCACTTTGTTTAGCGTGTCATTCTCCAATGTTTCGGAAATACTTTGGGCAAACAGCGTTACCATCAACCTGCCTGCGCCGTCCACCACCTTGTTGTAGGATCGCACTTGTCCCTGCGTCAACAGCAAGGCGTCCTCTCGCAGCGGCCTGGCCGCCAGCAGCTTCCCCGGAATGGTAATGGGAAGCCGGTCGATTGCGCCGGACAGACGCTTTACCAACAAATTGCCTGCATAAAACGGTTCGTTCATCACCTCGTGACTTATGGTCAGGTTGCCTTCCAATCTGCCTGCGGCAACGATGCGGTTGTTGGGATTCTCCATCGTATCACCTCTGGATGTTTTTCATACGGTTATGTCCAACATAAAGATATGCGCGAACCCGCGTATTCATACGGATTCGCGCATATTTTCGGTGATCTTTCTAAAACTCCAACCCGCTTTCCAAAATACGATCCACATTCAGGGAATCCATCTGCAGATAGTATGCGGCACAATCTGCCACCGCTTGCATGGGGATCAGGCCGATTAGCTCGCTGTTTCGCACGCCAACGCCATAACGGGCGGCCTCCATCTTTACCGCCTCAAAGGCACGATATACGGCGGTGTCCGTATAGTCCGTCAAATTCATCGTCACCTGCGCAACCTCGCCTTGTTCCACCAACACTCCCAGTGCTTTCACGGACCGGTATCCGCCGCTGGAATGGCGCACGCGCCGCGCAATCGCCTTGGCAATCCGCACGTCCGACGTGTTCAGATTCACATTAAAGGCAATCAAAGGCGCGCGCGCTCCAATTACCGTGGCGCCGGCGGTGGGATGCGGATGCTCCGGACCAAAATCCGGCTTCCACAGGGGATCTTGCATTTTCGCCGGCAAACCCTCGAACTCGCCTTTGCGCACATCCGCCAGGTTTTTTCGATGCGCCGCCGTGGCGGAACGTTCATAGAGATAACAGGGCAAATCGTATCTTCGGGCAATTTCTGCCGCCGCTTGCCGCGCAATGGCGTCCGCCTCCGCCATGGTACAACCGCGAATCGGAATAAACGGCACCACGTCCGCCGCGCCTATCCGCGGATGCTGACCCGTATGGCAATTCAAATCAATGCGTTTCACGGCCTCGCCAACCGCGCTTACCAGCGCGTCCCGCAAGGCTTCCGGTTGTCCAACGGCCGTAATTACGCTGCGATTGTGATCCGCATCCGCCGTGTAATCCAGCAATTTTACGCCTTGCTTCCCGCGAAAATGATCCGCGATTGCTTCCAGAACCTGCATATCCCTGCCCACGCTGAAATTGGGTACGCATTCCAGTATCGGAACCATCGTTCAATCCCTCACAACCACGGACCCCAAGCGTTCGCCCTGCGCCACACGGACGATATTGTCCAAATTTTCCATGGAAAACACGCGAATTTCCGGTACTCCACGCTCCATGCACAGCAAAAACGCCGTCGCGTCCATAATGTGCAGCCCCTGATCGATCGCCTGGCGATAGCTCAGACGCTCCAGGAACTTCGCGTTCGGGTTCTTCCTGGGATCCGAATCATACACGCCATCCACCGTGGTTCCTTTGAACAGCGCGTCGGCTCCCAGTTCCGATGCGCGCAATGCAGCAGCCGTGTCCGTGGTGAAAAACGGATTTCCACTGCCGCCGGCCAACAACACGATCTCCCCATTTTCCATGCATGCAATGGCGCGATCCGCACGGTATAATTCCGCGAAGCGCGTCATTTCCTGGGCGGTGAACACGGTGGCTTTGCGTCCTGTGCGCACAATTGCTTCCTGCACGGCCAACGCATTGATGACAGTTGCCAACATTCCCATTTGATCTGCCTGCACGGGATCCATCGAATCCGTGAATCTGCCGCGCCAGATATTTCCACCGCCCATGACGACGCCCACCTGCACGCCCAAATCCCGCAGTTTCACAATTGCTTCCGCGGCCCGGTCAACCCGCGCGGCATCAAAGGTCACGGACGCGGACTTATCTGCCGGCGTTGTTTCAGGGGCCAACGTTTCGCCGGAAAGTTTCAAAACGATGCGCTTATACATAAAAAACCTCCTATATTGAAAAAGGCGCCGCAACGCCCTGGAATATTCTACAGGCTGTCGAAAAACGCAGACAGAGCACGAGAGGGCTTCGGACCCATCGAATTACCATCGCGGCCGGCGGTGTGTACTGCGACCACGGGCGCTGATTTTGCGGCCGGAACCCGCAGGATTCCAGCAAAATTTATATTTTCTATTCTATCCGAAATGCCAGATGCCCGGCTTGCTGCATCCAAATACACAACATGGAGAGGCCTTGCGGCCCCTCCATGCCAGTCAATATCTTTACTTGCTCATCTTGGCAGTCTGCTCAGCAACTTCGGCCGCCAAATCGTTGACTTTCTTCTCCAGGCCGTCGCCCATCTTGTAACGGGTGAAGCGAATGATCTCCAACCCATTGGCGCGCTTTGCAATCATCTGGCCCACGGAAATGTCCGCGTCTTTGACGAAAGCTTGCTCAATCAGGCATACATCCTGATAGAACTTCTTAATGCGGCCTTCCACCATCTTCTCGATGATCTTCTCGGGTTTTCCTTCATTGCGGGCCTGGGCAATGAGGATTTCTTTTTCGTGCTCCAGGTGATGAGGATCAACCTCTTCGCGGCGCACATATTCCGGTGCAACAGGAGATGCGGCAGCAATCTGCAACGCGCAATCGTGAATGACGTCTGCGCCTTCCGCTCCCAGTTCGCCTTCCGCCTCGATCAACACGCCAACTTTGCCGCCCATATGGATATAGCTGTCAACAACGCCATTGGCGGTGGCTGCATAGCGGGCAAAGCGGCGCACAGAAATCTTTTCGCCGATTTCCGCAGTGCTGGCCGTAACCATATCCTCGATGGTCTTGCTCTCGTCCTTGTAGTAGGGCTGCTTCAACAGCGCATCCACGTCAGCGGGATTCTTCTTTACGATCTGCACGGCAATTTCGTTGACCAGTTCCTTGAACTTATCGGTCTTGGCAACGAAGTCGGTTTCGCAGTTGACTTCTACCAAAGCGCCTGTGCGGCACTCCTGGCAGATAAAGCTGCCCACGAGACCTTCCGCGGCAATACGGCTCTGCTTCTTGGCGGCGGCGGCAAGGCCCTTTTCCCGCAGGAAATCAATCGCCTTTTCCAGGTCGCCTTCGGTGGCAGCCAGCGCCTTTTTGCAATCCATCATGCCCGCGCCGGTACGGCCACGGAGCTCCATTACAATCTTTGCACTAATCTCAGCCATGTGAATAACCTCCAGTGTCAATATGGTCGTTGCTTATTCGGCGGCTACCGCTTCTTCAACGGCGGGCGCGGCTTCCGGCTCATCCTCAACCTGTTCGCCCTGCTTGCCTTCCAGCACTGCGTCAGCCAGCTTGCCTGCAATGAGCTTTACGGCACGAATTGCGTCATCGTTGCCGGGAATGACATAGTCGATCTCGTCCGGGTCGCAGTTGGTATCTACGATGGCCACGATCGGGATGCCCAGCTTGCGGGCTTCCGTCACCGCGATGCGCTCCTTGCGGGGATCCACCACAAACATTGCACCGGGGAGCTTCTTCATTTCACGAATGCCGCCCAGGTTCTTTTCCAACTTTTCACGCTCGGCCTGCAGTTTGATGACTTCCTTCTTCGGAAGCACGTCGAACTGACCGTTCTTTTCCATGGCGTCAATGGCGTTCAGCCGCTCAATGCGGGTGCGAATGGTGCGGAAGTTGGTCAGCGTGCCGCCCAGCCAGCGATTGTTCACAAAATACATGCCGCAGCGCTTTGCTTCGAATTCGATGGATTCCTGCGCCTGCTTCTTGGTGCCCACGAACAAAATCGACTTGTTCTCCAAGGCGATATCGCGAACGAACATATACGCTTCGTCAATCTTGCGAACGGTCTTCTGCAAATCGATGATGTAGATGCCATTGCGTTCGGTAAAGATATAGGGCGCCATCTTCGGGTTCCAGCGACGGGTTTGGTGGCCAAAGTGTACGCCGGCCTCCAAAAGCTGCTTCATAGAAATAACTGCCATTTGGGATTCCTCCTTGTTTTTTTCCTCCCTTCGCCTTTCTTCCGGGAATTGTGGACGCAATGAAGGCGCATCCAACCAACAAGGATTGGGCGAAGGTGCGTTTTCCGACACAATATTATAGCATGCCCACAGCGGGACAGGCAATATCATCCCACGTTAATCTTTGGAAAATTCGCATTTGTCTCGCGTCTCCCGTGCAATTTTGCATTTACATTTCCGGAATTCTTTTGTATGATGGATTCATTGCACATCGGTGAAATGGAGGCGCTTTTATGGCAGTGCATTCCGGAAAGAAACCTCTCAGCAGACGCGCGCGGCGGCAGCGCCGCAAAAGAATTGCGGCAATGCGGCGGATCGGTTGGATCATTCTGGCCGTCGCCGCTGTGTTCACGGCGGCGCGCCTTCTCTGGCCGGATCAGCAGCCCGACGCCGTTTCGGTCGCGCCCACTCCGGAAATCACGGTATCTCCCACGCCGTCCCCTGTGCCCACCCCAACGCCGTCGCCCACGCCCAGTCCGTCGCCCACGCCCAATCTGCATCCCAGCGCCATCGGGTTGTATATTCCTCAGGGCGGCGTAACATCGCCTCGCATCCGGCAAAGCGTGTTCTCCGGCAAATGGACGAAGGAAAAGGATATCGATTGTTTTGAAGTCATCGCCAGCAATTCCGAAATCGTTACCGGCGATTCTCACAAGGACATGTTCATCACCGCATGGGAGGGCTATCCAGACCACGACAGCGAAAAAATCGGCTATTCCCTGCGCTACACGCTGGCGGACGGCTCGGAAATTTCCTATACCATTCGCTCGCCCAAGGACGTGGCATACACGGAATACATCGAATGCTGGCTCTACGACGATGTGCATCAGGACGGCTTTTATTATTCCCACCTGAAGGAATCCAAAATGCGCGAAGAAACCTTGATTACCTCCATCAAGCTAACCTGCGGGCGCAAAATCGCCGAAGTGAAAGAAATTCACCTGGGCGCGTTCATCTATTCCTCAGACGCCGATTTTGACCCAGCGGGACGGTACATCGGAGACGTCTTTTGCGAAATCACCATTCTGCGGGAGGAATAATCAGGTTTCATCCTGCCAGACCGCAAAGCTGCGGAAATGATTGATCCCTTCGCAGGCGGTGAAGCCTGCCCAAACGGTTTCCGGCAGCGGACATTCGCATTGCGCAACCAGGTCTCCGGCGCGCGCCTCCAACCCCTGGCGCGTCGCCCGCAGCGTCAGCTTCGTCCACCGGCCCGCCTCAAACGGCATTTTGGCCTTGCACAGGCTCACCGCTTTCTGCGTGCCGTCCGGCTGTATCTCCAGCCGCCACAGGTTGATGCCGTCCTGGAACAACACAGCCTCGTAATGCAATCCGTATTGCAGCCATCCGTTTGGCAGGGAACGCACTTCCTCCGCCAATACGATCAGCGGCGCGCCAAAATGGTCGAAGCTCGTCTCCAGGGCGAACCCGGCGGCCAGGCGAACCGGACGCTTCAGAATCGCGGAAACATACTGATGCCGTTCGCCGTTCACCGGCTGCTCCAGCAAGCCGTTGACCAAGCCCTCTCCATCCCGGGAAAACTCCGCGCGATAGGGAATCTTCACAGAAGCGGCATACGCGAAATCGTCCGGCAAACCGTTTTGCAAATGAAAATTCATGGAATCCTCCTTTCCGTCTTCGGACAAATGGATGATAACACACGGAGCAAAAAAACACAAGAAACATTTCAGAGTGTCGAAAAACGCAGGGAGTGCACGAGAAGGCTGCGAAACACTCGAATTTCCATCGCGGCCGTGGCGGGGAGCTTGCTTTCCGCCTGCCAGCTTGTCAAAAGACTTTTGGGACAACTGAGAAACGTTTTCCGTATCTTTTTCCACATCCGCTTGACAAACCCCGCAGTTGGCTTTATAATGAAACCATCCGCTGGAATGACGGAGAACTGTCCTGTCGCAAGGCGTAAAAGAGAGCGTGCGTCCCGGCTGAAAACGCGCGCGACACACCGCGGCCCACGGACTACCGCCTCCCGACCTGCGGCGCGAAAAGCGCGATACGGCTTACAAGAGGTTTTATCAAGTTGGGTGGAACCACGGATTCATCAGTCCGTCCCTTCATTAGGGATGGACTTTTTTGATTTTCCGCAAAAAACGCCGGCAGCGCTGCGCAAAAGCGTTTCAAAAGGCATCCGCCGACAATTCATTTCAGGAGGATTGTATCCATGAAAATTACCCGGAACGGCGTGGAAACGGAGTTTCCGCAGGGGACAAACGCCCTGGACATGATTGACAAGGAAGAAAAAAAGACGGCGCTGGCTGCCCGCATCAATGGCCGGTTGATCTCTCTGCCGGAACCCATCTGCGAAGACGGCGATCTGGAAATCCTCACTTTTGACGACCCTGACGGCCGTTGGACCTTGCGGCATACCGCCAGTCATGTGCTGGCACAGGCCGTGAAAAACCTGCGTCCTGAAGCCAAATTGGCCATCGGTCCGGCCATTGAGAATGGATTCTATTACGATTTCGACGTGTCCGAACCCTTCACGCCGGAATTCCTTGCCGCCGTGGAAAAGGAAATGGCGAAAATCATCAAGAAAAACTCCCGCCTGGAGCGCTTTGAACTGCCCCGGGCCGAAGCCCTGGAGTTCATGAAGGATGAACCGTACAAGGTGGAATTGATCAACGATTTGCCCGAGGACGCCGTAATTTCCTTCTACAAACAGGAAGGCTTTACGGATCTTTGCGCCGGGCCCCATCTTCCTTCCGTTGGCAAGATCAAGGCGTTCAAGCTCACCTCCATCGCCGGCGCGTACTGGCGCGGCAGCGAAAAGAACAAGATGCTCCAACGCATTTATGGCACGGCTTTCTTTACGAAAGAAGATCTGGATGCGTATCTCACCCGGATGGAAGAGGCCAAAAAGCGCGATCACCGAAAGCTGGGCAAGCAGCTTGACCTTTACGACATCATGGACGAAGGTCCGGGCTTCCCCTTCTTCTTCCCCAAAGGCATGATCCTGCGCAACACGTTGGAGGATTACTGGCGTGAAATCCATCGCAAGCATGGCTATGAGGAAATCAAAACCCCCATCATGCTCAACCGCGCGCTGTGGGAACGCAGCGGCCATTGGGATCACTACAAGGAAAACATGTATACCACGGTGATCGACGATACGGATTTCGCCATCAAGCCCATGAACTGCCCCGGCGGAATGCTGGTATACCAGCGCAAGTTGTGGAGCTATCGGGATCTTCCCCTGCGTTGCGGCGAATTGGGTCTGGTGCACCGTCATGAACTTTCCGGCGCGCTGCACGGCTTGATGCGCGTGCGCTGTTTCACCCAGGACGACGCCCACATCTTCATGACGCCGGATCAGATTCGCGACGAAATCAAGGGCGTATACAACCTGATTGACGAAGTATACAGCGTATTCGGCTTCAAATACCACGTCGAACTTTCCACACGGCCGGAAAACTCCATTGGTACGGACGAAATGTGGGAATTGGCCACGGAAGGTTTGCGGGGCGCGCTGGACGATTTGGGCGTAAATTACATCGTCAACGAAGGCGACGGCGCGTTCTACGGTCCCAAGATCGACTTCCATCTGGAGGATTGCATCGGACGCACGTGGCAATGCGGCACCATTCAGTTGGATATGAACCTGCCCGAACGCTTTGACCTGACGTACACCGGACCTGACGGCGAAAAACATCGTCCCGTCATGATCCATCGCGTGGTGTTCGGCTCCATCGAACGCTTCATTGGCATCATCACCGAGCACTTTGCCGGCGCGTTCCCGCTGTGGCTCGCTCCCACGCAGGTGAAAATTCTGACGATAACCGACCGTGCGGACGCTGCCGCCAAAGCCCTGAGGCAAAAATTGGAGGATGCCGGAATCCGGACGGAAATCGACCTGCGCAACGAAAAAATCGGCTTCAAAATCCGCGAGGCGCAGATGATGAAGATCCCCTATATGCTGGTCATCGGAGACAAGGAAGCCGAAACCGGCACCGTGGCGGTGCGCAGCCGCGACAAGAACAAGGGCGATCTGGGCGTCATGACTTCGGACGAGCTGCTCAATATGCTCCAGCAGGAAATCCGCACCAAGGCGCGTTGATTCGAAGGTCTTCGAAAAGCAGAAACGGTTCCGGAAATTTCGGGAACACCTTTCCGGCGCGATTGGCGCAAATTTTTCGGGAGCAGGCGCGTTTGCCTGCTCCCGAACGCTATGTTGCGCGTCAAAGCGGGATTTTCGAAAAATGAATGGATTTTTTCTTGCCCGCGCATAGAAGCCGGCTTGTCTGCATTTCGTTTGACACAAACCTGCCGGCGCATTCACCGCGCGAAGAAAACATGGCCTTCTTGCGCCGGATCGAAGCATCCGTTCAACGGAAATTCCAACGCAGGAAAGAAATACTTGCCATCCATCCCGGCGGGTGTTATAATTTTCCTCACGAATGGAGGGATTTTCATGGCATGGGCAAAATCCATTGCGGAGCTTATTGGCAACACGCCGCTGTTGGAACTCACCGGCGTTGAGAAACACCTGAAGCTTTCCGCAAAACTTCTGGCGAAGCTGGAATGCAAAAATCCCGCGGGCAGCGCCAAGGACCGTCCCGCATATCAAATGATTCTGGATGCGGAGGAAAAAGGCCTGCTGCCGCCCGGGGGAACCATCATCGAACCCACCTCCGGAAATACCGGCATCGCCCTGGCCGCCATCGCCGCGGCCAAAGGTTATCGCGCCATTTTCACCATGCCGGACAGCATGTCTGTGGAACGGCAAAAGCTGCTCAAGGCGTATGGCGCGCAAGTCGTACTGACTCCCGGCGAGGATGGCATGGCCGGAGCCATTGCCCGCGCGGAAGCGCTGCACGCTTCCATCCCCGGCAGCATCATTGCCGGTCAGTTTTCCAATCCCGCCAATCCCCAGTCGCACTTTGAAACCACAGGACCGGAAATCTGGCGGCAAACCGAAGGCATGGCAGACGCGTTGGTTGCCGGAGTGGGCACAGGCGGAACCATTACCGGCGCCGGGAAATATCTGAAATCCAAAAACCCCGCCATCCATGTGGCAGCGGTGGAGCCCGCTGGCTCTCCCCTGCTCTCCGGCGGAAAAGCCGGCCCCCATGGCCTCATGGGCATCGGCGCGAATTTCATTCCGGAAGCGTTGGACCGAACCGTGCTGGACGAGGTGCTTCCCGTCACGGAGCAGGACGCTTACGCCATGGCCCGACTTGTCGCCGCACAGGAAGGCGTCCTGATTGGCATTTCCTCCGGAGCCGCGCTGGCCGCCGCCGTTTCGATTGCCAAACGGGACGCGTTTGCTGGGAAAAATATCGTTGTGGTGTTCCCGGATGGCGGCGAACGCTATCTTTCCACCACGCTGTTTGGAGAATGAACATGAATCAATTGAGAGAATGGATGGATGCTCAGGCTCGCGGCATTGCGGAGGAACTGGCTTCGATCAACTCCCGGGAAGTCATCCGGCAATCCGTGGGCGGGTTTGGCATGCAGCAACGCACCATCACCCTTTTGAAAACCCTGAAAGCATCGTTGTTTCCCAGTCTGTATGAATCCGGCGCAGCAACCAAGGCGCATTTGCGCACCTTGGCGGAAGAACGGCTGCACACGGGTTCGGAACTTCTGCTGGCCATCGCCAAGGACGTCCTGCGCTGCAATTGCGAACGCCCGGAACGGGAAACCTGTGATCACACGGAATGCGAACGCCAGGCGGAAGAGTTAACCTTGCGGTTTATGCAGAAAATTCCTGAGATTCGCCGCGTGCTGTCCACCGACCTGCAGGCTGCCTATGAAGGCGACCCCGCCGCCCGCAGTACCGAGGAAATCCTGCTGAGTTACCCTTCCATTGAAGCCGTGAGCACATATCGCATTGCCCATGAACTGTATGTCCTGGGGTTGCCCATCATCCCCAGAATTATGACGGAATACGCCCACACGCTCACCGGTATCGACATTCATCCTGGTGCAAAAATCGGCGGACGCTTTTTTATCGACCATGGCACCGGCGTCGTCATCGGGGAAACCTGCGTCATCGGCGAACACGTCAAATTGTATCAGGGCGTCACGCTGGGCGCAAAAAGCTTTCAGCTGGATGCGGACGGCAACCCCGTCAAGGGCGTAAAGCGCCATCCCAACATCGAAGACGACGTGGTCATCTATGCCGGAGCCACCATTTTGGGCGGGGACGTCACGGTTGGCAAAGGCAGCGTCGTGGGCGGCAACGCCTGGATCACCCGTTCCGTGGAACCCAACAGCGTGGTATACAATCCTGCGCCCAAGCAGATTGCCGTAGCGCCCAACACCACAAACTCCACGGAGAGTTGACATGCGCATTGGAAACATTACCTTGCCTGCGGGCGCGGGGCTATCCCCAATGGCGGGCGTTACAGACGCCGCCATGCGCCTTTTGTGCGCGGAGATGGGCGCCGCTTGGTCTGTCAGCGAAATGCTTTCCGCCAAAGGATGGGTCTTGGCAAACGGCCGCAACAAAAACGCGCAGGAATTGTTGCTGCGTCTTCCCGGAGAAGGCATTGCCGCATTGCAGTTGTTCGGCCGTGAGCCCGATTTCATCGCAGAAGCCGCGCGCCGCCTGGAACACGCTGGCTTTGATTTTATCGACCTGAACTTTGGCTGTCCCGCCCCAAAGATCACCGGAAACGGCGAAGGAAGCGCGCTGATGCGGGAACCAAAACTGCTGGGAGAAGTGGTTCGCGCTGCCGTTCGCG
Organism: Eubacteriales bacterium; assembly: GCA_029218505.1. Lineage (GTDB taxonomy): Bacteria > Bacillota > Clostridia > Christensenellales > Aristaeellaceae > SUG1456. Next base: position 18,766 of record JAQXRL010000333.1, read on the forward strand.
CGGTAAACATTCCCGTAACCGCCAAAATTCGCGCCGGCTGGGACAGTTCTTCCATCAACGCCCTGGAAGTGGCGCAAATTTGCGAGGACAACGGCGCCAGCGCCATTGCCGTGCACGGACGTACCCGGGAACAGCATTATTCCGGAACGGCAGACTGGAACATCATCGCCCAGGTGAAGCGCGCCGTTCGCGTGCCTGTGCTGGGAAACGGAGATGTGCGCTGCGGCCGGGATGCCTTGCACATGCTGGAAGAAACCGGCTGCGACGGCGTGCTGGTAGGCCGGGCCGCGCAGGGCAATCCATGGATTTTCCGGGACATTCGCGCTGCAATGCAGGGAATGCCGTATCAGCCGCCAACGCCGATGGAACGCGTGGAAATGATGATGCGCCATTTTGATCTGGAAACACAAATTCACGGCGAACATCGCGGCATGCTGGAAATGCGGAAGCACATCGCATGGTATGTGCATGGTCTGCGCGGCGCGGCCAAATTCCGGGACATGATCGTCGCCCTGGATTCTCCTCAAGCCATCCAACAGGCCATTACGGAATTTGCGCAAAGCCAGAACGACCCCGCGCCCAGTCCCAGCGCAGAAGAACGCTGATTCGCAAAACGAAAAAGCGCAGACAAGCGTTGTTCCTTTTGGGCACCGAATCCGAAAAAACGGAAGTGACGTACACGCCGTCCCTTCCGTTTTTCTGCGTCATTGGGAAAACCCGCTTTCCCAGCGCGCTAACAAATCTTGAGCAGCATGGTATGGGCCTCGTCCATTTCCACGACCAGCAACCCTTCCTTTTCCAGCCGCTTCATGATGTCGCTGAACCGCTTAAAGCCAATTTGGCGCTCGTCAAAA
>JAQXRL010000334.1 GCA_029218505.1 Eubacteriales bacterium
TCAAGAAATCTGGTTGCGGGGAACCGGCCGATTTTGTTTGCGCCGGCGCTGTTTCCCCCGTCCGCAAAGCTTCACGCAGATGAAAACGATCTCGAACGAGGTGCAGATTCATGTTGAAAAGCAGCTTAAGCTTACGGATTCGCTATCTGATGTCGCTGCTGCTGATTGCAGTGCCCTTGCTGGTGTTTTCCTTTATGCTTTCATCCTATAGTCTCACGAGCGAAAAGCGGCATATTGAAGATAAAACCTGGCAATGTTTTCAAAGCGCCGAAACTGCGATTTCCGGAATTTTTTCTCGTTGTTCTTCCGTCGTGGAGGACACCTTCTCCCTGCAAAATTGCCTGTACCGGAATGCGGATGGCAGTTCGGTGGTGTATGAATCCTCTCTGTGCGATCTGCTGGGACAAATGGAAATGCGTCTGAACGACTATGCGGAAGTTATCTGCATGTTCCGGGGAGATGTGTTCGTCTATACGGCCGACAATAAAATCAAGTATCAGAATTATGAAGAATGCAACAAATCTGAGTATAATCTGACGGGCAGCGAACTGTTTACCAAGATTCTTTCGGCCAGAAATCCATCTCTGCTCCGCATTTCTGCCAAAGAGGAAACCGATATTCCGGATTGTCTTGCCTGTATCGTGCCTGTTTCCTTGCCCAACGAAGGCCAGGATGACATGATCTTTGTGTTTTGGCTGATGCCGGACAAAATTACCAGCTTGATCTCTTCTTATATGGGGGATATTGCGTTTTCTTTCTTCATGTATAGCTCCCAGAATGTCATGTGCTATTTTGAAAATTCCGCTGGCGGGCCGTCCTATGCGGATCTTCTCCGGCTGAAGGGAACGGGAGTTTTGAATGCTTCGTTGGGGAAGGAAAGATATATTGTCTTTCGCAGCATTGACAGCGATTCCAACCTGGTCTATGCCATGACGATAAATGAAGGAAATTTTTATCGGGAATTGCATTCCATGCAGTCCACGCAGACTGCCTTGCTCTGTGTGCTGGTTGTGATGCTATGCCTGCTGGCAATCAGCTTAACGATGGCCCTGTATGCGCCGATCCGCGCGCTCTATTCCAAGGTGACGCATCAGGAGAAAGCCTCTTTCCGGGAAAACGAGCTGTTGTCCATCAGCAATTCCTTTGAAAGCACGGCGAAAGAAGCGGCCGTCTTGGAAGACCGGGTAATGAATCTCAGTTCCATCGCGCGGAATCAGTTCTTGGTTCGCCTGCTCAATGGATGTTACACCGATGCGGAGGAAATTTGCAGATTGTGTGCCCAGTACGATTTGCGATACGACGCGCCTTTGTTTTTTTGTCATCTTTGCGGCCCCGTTTCCTCATGCGATTGAACGACGCAACTTGCCGGCTGCTGTCGAAAATTGTTTGAAGAACTTGCCCGTTTCCGTGACTTCCGTGGAGATTTGGCAGGAGAACACGTTTTGCTTCATTCTGAACACGAACGATGCGTCGGCGCGGATTGTTGCTGCCGACGCATTGCAGAATATGTACAGCAATGCGGAGAATATCTTTCTTCGCTTTGGAATCGGCGGTATTTACGGCGAGATTTCTGAAGTTGCCGATTCCTTTGTAGAAGCTGCCATAGCAGCGCGGCTCAGCATTCACAAGAACGTGTCGCTGTATGAGCGCCGTCTTGTTCCAGACGGCAACAAAGGCGAACATCTCGACGAAGCGTTTTCCTTCCTGAAGGAAGCGTTGCAGCGCGGCGAAGAAACGGTCGCCAACAGGGTTGTCGCAGAGAGCATCAGCAGCCTTTCCGATTTGTCAGATTCGTTCCTCATTTTCCGCTTTCATACGGCCAAGATCATTTCCTTGTTGCAGGAACAGTTCCGGCGCGAGGAAATCCCGTTCAGCAGGGAGTATTTAGAAAGCCTTTTGGATTACCATTCCAACACAGAGTTTTCCCAAAAGGTTACCGAGGCGATTGCCTTCCTGTGTCGCGCCGTAAAGGAGCGGATGGAGAATCAGGACCGGCAAACCCGGAAATGCCTGCTGGAATACATCAAGGCGAATTTTACCCGGTACGATTTCTCCATGGACGATGTTTTGGCCCGGTTTGACATTTCTCAAACCTATGCCATGTCCATCTTGCAGCAAGCCACAAACATGACCTTTGCCAAATACATTGCCTTCCTGCGAATGGAAGAATTTAAGCGATTGTTGATCCAAACGGATCGGAATGTAGGCGACTGCGTCAAGGCCGTCGGGTACAACGATGCCCCAAGCTTCATGCGCAAATTCAAGCTCCAGGAGGGCGTTACGCCTTCTCAGTTTCGCGCACAACACTGGCGGTAGACGATGCAGAAACCGCCCCTGCCAATCTCTCGCTGAATGGTATCGGAAACAATGCCGCCCGCATAATTTTGAAAAGACAGTGTTGTTCCTGCGGTTAACGCCATTCTTCTGTCCATCATTGTTTCTCCCGTTATTTTCACTTCTCGCTTGATTCTAACATGCGGGAATCAGATTTGGGTTTGTGGATGCGATTCCAATACCATGCCGAGCAAAGACTGCCAGATTTCGCGGAACGCAACCAGCGGTTCCTGACCTTGCAAAACATAGAAGAAAATCCAATCATATGAATTTCTCACATACATCTCCGGATAACGTTTTGCATGGATGCGAAGACAGAAAAGACGCGCTCTGCAAGGGCGCTTCAGCCTGTCAAAAACTTTCTTTGACAGGCAGGCGACGGCCATCCTTTCCGGATTTTGCTGGTATCCTGCGGTTCTGGCCGCAAAATCAGCGCCCGTAGTCGCCGCACACGCCGCCGGCCCGATTGTAATTCGAGAGGTCCGAGGCCCTCTCGTGCTCTCCCTGCATTTTCGACACCCTAAGACGCGTTCCGCAAGGGCGCGTCTTTTCTGTTTCCGCCGGCAGCAAGGATTCCGCGCCCCCTGCAAACATGCATCTTCCGCCGGACAAAGCGGCAGCGCTGGCGAACGCAACCGTCCCAAAAACCTCTGCTGCACCGCGCCTTGGCGGAGCATGGCCCGATTGCATGCGTTCGACGCGTTTAGACATGCCGATGTCCCTTTTGTTGGCGCAATTTTCCACCAAAGGCGTCCGTTCTTCATGCACGTCTTTTTGGGCAACTTTCAGAAGCCGTGATTCAAGGAAAAGTCAGATTGGATGTGTGGCCGAAGAACAGATTGTCGGAA
>JAQXRL010000335.1 GCA_029218505.1 Eubacteriales bacterium
CACCACCATCGTCATGATTTCCCACGACATTGCTGCCGCAGTCCGGGAAGCCAGCCACATTTTGCATCTGTCCCGGCAACCGCTCTTTTTCGGCACAAAGGAAGACTACTTACGCAGCAAAACCGGCAAACGGTTTTTGCATGCGAACGAGGAGGCGCAAGCATGAACGGCGGCATTTTCGAAACCCTGCGGTTTTATTTCGCCTTTCCCTTTGTGCGGTATGCCCTGCTGACAGGCGTTCTGATCGCCCTGTGTTCTTCCTTGCTGGGCGTAACGCTGGTGCTCAAACACTTTTCCTTCCTGGGGGACAGCCTTTCGCATGTCGCCTTTGGCTCCATGGCCATCGCCACCATCTTTGGCATGAGCAACGACATGGTTCTCGTCATGCCAATCACCGTCCTTTGCGCCATTCTGCTATTTCGGGGAGGAGAAAAGCGCCGCGCACACGGCGATGCGGCGCTGGCCATGCTTTCCGTGGGCGCGCTGGCCGTCGGATACCTTGTGCTAAACCTCTTTTCCCGTTCCGCCAATCTCTCCGGCGATGTGTGCGCCACGCTTTTTGGTTCCACTTCGATTCTCACGCTGACCCAAGGGGAAGTGTGGCTGTGCGCCATCATGTCCATGGTGGCTGTCGGCGCTTTTCTCCTGTGTTATCACAAAATCTTCGCCATCACGTTCGATGAAGAATTTGCTTCCGCCACCGGCATGCCCACCAAGCGGTATGACGCCATGGTCGCCGTCATCACGGCGGTGGTCATCGTGCTGGCCATGAATCTGGTAGGTTCCCTGCTGACCTCTGCGCTGATTGTCTTTCCGGCGCTGTCCGCAATGCGTATTTACAAGAGCTACCGGCAGGTGGTTCTGTGCGCGGTCGTTCTTTCGATCCTGTGTGCCGTCGCGGGCATTCTGGTCTCCATCATTGCTTCCATGCCGGTCGGATCCACCATCGTGGCGGCAGAAATCCTGGCATACTTCATTCTGGACATCATCAAACGCATAAGGAGGACAAACGGATGAAAAAACTGATTGCAATCCTGCTGCCGGTATGTTTGTTGCTGTCGGGCTGCGGCAAGCAGGCTGCAGATTCGACGCAGACATCCGCAAAGGTCGATTCCGCTGCCGTTTCAGAGATCGATCTGACGCAAATGAGCGGCACAATGGTGTATTCCTACGTATACAACATCGTCAACACGCCCCAGGAATATGAGGGCCAGTGTTTCCGAATCCAAGGAACCAGCGATGCGAGCTACTGGGATGAAACCCACACCACATATCATTACATCGTCATCGCGGATGCCACTGCCTGCTGTGCGCAGGGATTGGAATTCATCCTGAGCGACGGGCACGCGCAGTATCCGGAAGCCGGCGCAAATATCGAAATTCGCGGCGTATTGGAACCCTATATGGAAGAAGATCGCCTGTATTATCACATCGTGGCGGATGAAATCCGCGTGCTCTAAATCGCGTCCCGTTTCCCCGGGGCGGGCGAAGCTGAAATGGTTCGGGGAGCATATCCCCGAACCGCAAAGCGATGAAAAAGCCTGCAAGACGAGGAATCAAGACTGCAAATGAGGGAGCTTACACAGACGTAAAGGACGGAAATTTGCCGTTGAAACGGACGAAGCAAGCAAAAATTCCTGCCGATTCAATTTGAACAGCAGGAATTTTTGCGTTTGTAGGCTTTGTCAGGGGTCTGTGGTTCGGGGAGCATATTCCCGAACCAACGTTTGGGACGGCAAATTCACGTTCACGCCGTCTTTCGCCATTGCTCTGCAGCGAAAAATGTGTTATACTACAGGCGCGACGGGGTTCGCAAATCTGTGAAGCAAAGGGGATCTTCATGCAGATTACCTATCTGGGACACAGCGGGTTTTCCGTGCGCACGCAAAATCATTTGCTGATTTTCGACGCCTTGCGCGCCCCCGTTCCCAAGCCGGAGGATCATGCCATCGCATTTGTCAGCCACGGCCACGAGGATCACTATTGGCCTGCCATCCGGCGCTGGCATGAAGAAGGCCTTTGCGCGCTGGTATCGGGAGAAGGCTTGGCCATCGGTGGGATTTGTCTGAAGCGCGGAGAACGCGCCGACGTGCTTGGCGCGCACGTGCAGGCCTTTGGTTCCACCGACGCCGGTTCCAGCTTTCTTGCATGCGTCGACGGCATGAAGATTTACCATGCCGGGGATTTCAATCTTTGGTCCTGGCGCGATGAATCCACCCCATTGGAAATTGCCGAAGCCGACCGGGCTTTTTCAGACATGCTGGCCGATTTGAAAGATTTGCGCCCCGATGTAGCTTTTTTTCCGGTGGATCCCCGCATGCAGACCGATTACGACGAGGGCGCGCTTCGCTTTGCCCAGGCTGTGCGGCCCCGGTGGCTGATTCCCATGCACTTTTGGGATCAACCGAACGCGGCGCTGGACTTCGCCAGGCGCGACATGCCGCAAGGGGTGGAAGTTCTGCCCCTGGTTCAGCCCGGACAATGCGTCGATCTGCCCCCAACAGAAAACCATCAGAAAGGACGTGCCGCCACATGAACTTTACCTTCAACCATACCAACCTGAATGTTCGGGATTTGCAGCGCAGTCTGGCCTTTTACCAGGAAGCCCTGGGACTTCACCCAGTCCGGGAAATCGAGGCTTCGGACGGCAGTTTCAAGCTGGTGTTTCTCTCGGACGGCCGCAGTTCCTATCAGTTGGAGCTCACCTGTCTGCGGGATCACGCGGATCGCAATTATGAATTGGGCGAAAACGAAACGCATCTGTGCTTTACCGCCGACGATTATGACGCGGCCCACGCCCTGCACGAGAAGATGGGCTGCATTTGCTTTGAAAACACGAAAATGGGGCTTTATTTTATCGAAGATCCGGATGGATACTGGTTTGAAATTGTCCGGCAAAAATAACCGTTGCATGTGGATGGGGCGCGAATGAACCGCGCCCTATTTGCATTCCATGCGCGATTTTTGCAGCGCTGCCGCCTCGCTGAGGCGCATGCCGTCTCTTGGAATAAACTTGCGCCAATAGGCAACGGATTGAGCGATATCCTCCATGGCATCGTATGGGTTTGCCGCCGTGCCCACAAAGGGCTCCAGCGTCAGCGCGATCTCCCCTACCGCATCCGGCATGCCTTGTTCCGCCGGACTGGAAAACGCCGCCTGCAGGCTGAACAACAACCGTTCTCCCGTCACAACGCCCCTGCGGTTATATGCTTCACTGAACGGCCAATGCGGCGACGATTTGCCGTCGCTCTGCTGCAAATGCACAATAGGCGAATATTTCCCCAATTTCTCGATCCAGGTCCAGATCTCCCCGTCCTCCGGCGCGGCAAACAAATGCGGATTTTCGTCGATGTTTTCCAAAATTCTTTCTGTAGCGGCGGAGATTTCCTCCTTGCCCGCTGCTGCGTCGCGGAAAATGCAATTTGCGGCTTCGGAACCGATCCACAGCCGCCGGGGCTGTCCGCCATGCCGGGCCGACGCAATCGCTTCCCGAATGTCTTCCTCCCCAGGCCGTTGAAAGAACTGCTGTCCGTTCATGTGGCCCACATCCAGCGTGACATACATGGGCGCGCCCGCCCTGGCATAAATCTGAGACAGCAGTTCCCGCGTTCCTGCAATGGTCCAGGGCGGCATGTGGGGCGTGTACATTTGTTCCAATCCAACGGCAGGCAGGCCAATCTCCCGCGCATACCTGGCCAGTTCGGCCAGATCCCCATACAGGGTTTGGAGCGTTTTCTCATATGTCCCGGCGGATTGCAAAACGCCGTGTTCAAACGCGTGGGCAAAAAAGCCAAACCCGGCGTTCAATGCCTTTGCCGTGTCCGCCTGCGGCTTCATCCATTGATCTCGAAATCGCGCGCGCACCCGGGCATCCCAATGCGCCAGGCCGCAGGTGGCATAGGTGCCATGGCCGGAATACACATTTTTCACCCGCACGCCCGTCTTTTCGCCGCCTTGGCGCACCAGTTCGATCCAATCCTTCGTATATCGCGCATCCATGTATAACGGATCGCACTCTGTGTCGGCGCTCTGTTCCACCCAAGTCACGCCCATGCTCCGAATCAACCGCATCCAATCCATGGGCTTCACCCACCGCTTGCAGGCAAAGCAATTGTCGATGCAAAGAATCAATTTTGGATCCTGCATGTACTCACTCCCTTTCCTTCAGAATAGCATCAGGGCATGAGACATAGCAATATCACGATTCCCGTTCTCCGCCTCCTTTGTCCTGAATCATGATACAAAGAAATTCAGGATCCTTCACACGCCTTCCCTCACAACTTTTCCCGATCTGCGACAGATCTGGTTTCGTCAAAATAGCTTTTTGCAGCGGGCTGCATGCGCGCGTAACAACAGGCATACAAAATATCCAGCACCACCGTATGAGCCAGCATCAGCGGGAATTCTTCCGACGGCTCCTGTCGAATATCCCTGGCCGTGGTATAAATCGAAATATCCGCCGCGCGAGACAATGGCGATTCCTTATAATCACACAAGGAAATCACCGTTGCGCCGTTGCTGTGCGCCAATTTCACGCACTCCAGCACCGCCCGCGTGCGGCCGGAGGAGGAAACGGCAAACAGCACCTGCCCTTCGCCCATCAATCTGGCGCGCATCAGTTCCATGACCGCATCGTCTCCCCAGGCGCAGGGAATCCCCAGGCGAAACAGTTTCGTATACGCATATCGCGCCGTGGTGGCGGAAGTGCCCTGGCCTACAAAGCATAGATACCGCGCCTGCAAAATTGCGCGTGCTGCGGATTCCAGCGCCTCCGTGTCCAGGTTCGCGCGACAGCTTTCGATCACTCTTTCCGCCAACGCGCAAAAGGATGCCCGGATTTCCATGGCAGACTGGTTCGCCGCAATCTCCGGCCGTTTTACATTTCCTTCCGCGCGGGCAAGATCCCGGGCCAGCGATTGGCGAAACCCTTTGAATCCGTCAAAACCCGCCTTTGGAAACAACCGGCAAACTGTGGCGTAGCTCACGTCCGCTTTCTCCGCCAGACAATGAATGCTGAGCCTGGAAGCCGCCTCCGGATCCTGCAAAATAACGTCGATCAGCCGGCGTTCGGCCGCCTTGGCGCGCCTTCGAACCCCCGCCAGTTTCGCAATGCTATCCATGTCCGCCTCCAAAAATATCATTTTCCATGCTATTATAGCAAAAAGTCCCCGCAAGTCAACGCATTTATGCGTTGCCGCGAGGACTTCCGGCGGAAGATTTTTAGAACGGATACCGCAGAACGGGACGCCTGGCCGCAGTCACCTCATCCAACCGCCGCACAGGCGCGGTGACCGGCGCGGCATGCAGCGATTCCGGATTTTCCCGGGCCTTGCGCAGGATTTCCAACATGACGCCGGCGGCCCAATCCAACGTTTGACGGGATTCGGTCTCCGTTGGCTCCAGCATCAATGCTTCGTGAACGATCATTGGGAAATACATGGTGGGCGGATGCATGCCGCCGTCGATCATGCCCTTGGCCACGTCCAGCGCCGACACGCCGGTTTCCCGCTTCAGCGCTTCCAGGGACAGCACGAATTCGTGCATGCACATTCCTTCGATTGCCGGCGTATATCCGGGGCGCAGGGCATGCATCAGATAATTTGCGTTGAGCACCGCGCATTCCGCCGCTTGCCGAACGCCATCCGGGCCGAGGGAAAGCAGATAGGCAAACGCCTTGACCACCACGGCAAAGTTCCCGTAAAACGCCTTCACTGCTCCCACCGACTTGGGCGGATCCACAAAGTGATACCCCCCAAGCTCCTTCCGCACCTGCCGTCTGGGCAAAAAGTCCGCCAGAAACGCCTTTACGCCCACGGCGCCGCTGCCAGGACCTCCGCCGCCATGGGGCGTGGAAAACGTCTTGTGCAGGTTCAGATGCACCACGTCAAATCCCATGTCGCCCGGCCGCGCCACGCCCATAATCGCGTTCAGGTTTGCGCCGTCATAATAGTTCAAGCCGCCCGCGGCGTGCACAATGCGCGTAATTTCCAGAATGTTTTCGTCAAAGATCCCCAGCGTATTGGGGTTGGTCAACATCAATCCCGCCGTATCCGGCCCAGCGGCCATGCGCAGCGCTTCCAAATCCACGCGTCCATCCGCCGTGGAAGGAATCGACACCACCTCAAAGCCGGCCATGGCCGCCGAAGCGGGATTGGTGCCATGGGCGGAATCCGGCACCAGAATCTTCTTCCGGGCAAAATCTCCCCGATCCCGGTGATACGCCCGAATCAGCAAGAGGCCCAAAAACTCACCGTGCGCGCCCGCCGCCGCCTGGAATGTCATGTAATCCATTCCGGTGATTGCCGCCAGACACGTGCCCGCCCGAAAATACACCTCCATGGCGCCCTGAACATCCCTTTCGTCAGAAAGCGGATGCAATTTCGCAAAGCCCGGCAACGCCGCGATTTGCTCGTTTACCTTTGGATTGTATTTCATGGTACAGGAACCCAGCGGATAAAAACCGTCGTTTACGCCAAATGCGCGCTTTTCCAACGCGGCATAGTGTCTGCTCAAATCCACTTCCGCTACCTGAGGCAGTCTTAAAGGCGTTTTCCGCATCAACTCCGGCGAAGGCAGGCATTCCGGCACGTCCAATGGCGGCAAAATCGCGCAACCGCTGCCTTCCCGGCTTCGTTCAAATAACAGCTTCATCCCACCGCCTCCCTTGCGATTCTCGCCAACCGGTCCATTTCCGCCCGGGAACATTTCTCCGTCGCGCACCATAAGATTCCGCCGTTCACCGGCAATCCGCCCAAAATGCCCTGGTTCGCCAAAGCAGACAGCACGCGCTCCGGCTCCACGGGGCATTCGGTCAAAAATTCATGAAAGAACTCGCCTTGATGCACAGGAGCGAACCCCGCCTTTTCCAACGCCGCGCGCAAATATGCCGCCTTGGCATGACATGCGCGGGCCGCCTGCCGCATTCCCTCTCCGCCCATGGCCGCCATGTATACTGCCGCCGTCATCGCGCACAGCGCCTGGTTGGAACAAATGTTGGACAGCGCCTTTTCCCGGCGAATGTGCTGTTCCCGGGCCTGCAGCGTCAGCACATAGGCGCGCTTGCCCTCCAAATCCGTGGTCTGCCCCACGATTCGTCCCGGCAGCTTCCGCATCAGCGCCGAAGTAGAGGCCATAAAGCCCAAGTATGGCCCTCCAAAGGAGAGCGGCATGCCCAGCGGCTGGCCCTCTCCCACCGCAATGTCCGCGCCCATTTCTCCGGGCGTCTTGTACAGCGCGCAGGCAATGGGATTTACGCTGAGAATCGCTTTGGATTGATTCGCATGCGCCAGGGCCACGACGCTGTCCCCATCCTCCACAAGGCCGAAAAAATTCGGCGACTGCAACAGCACACAGGCAACGTCTTCCACCAGCATTTCCCGAAGGGCGTCCAGATCGCAGCGCCCGCCCTTTGAAGGCACCCGCCGAATCTCTACGCCTGCGCCGTCCGCATAGGTCTGAACGGTTTCCAGCACCATGGGATGTATCGTATCCGCCACCAGCGCCGCCATGCGCCTGGTATCCACCGTCATGCGAACGGCTTCCGCGGCGGCGGTCGCGCCGTCGTACACGGATGCATTGGACACATCCATTCCCGTCAATTCGCAAATCATGGTCTGATACTCAAAGATGGATTGCAGCACGCCCTGGCTGATTTCCGCCTGATACGGCGTGTAAGCGGTGACAAAGGTTTCCTTGGACGTCACCGCCGGTACGATGGCGGGAATGTAATGGTCATATGCTCCGGCGCCCCGGAACACGGACCGGTAGACACGGTTTTTTTCGGAAATTTCCTCCATTTCCCGGGAAACCTCCATCTCCGAAAGGCCGCCCTCCATGGAAATATGAGGAAAACGAATGCTCTCCGGCACTTGCCGAAACAGTTCCTCCGGCGATGCGAGGCCTATGGACGCCAGCATTTCCCGCCGTTCCGCTTCCGTTGACGGAATGTAACCGCCCATTCGCTATGCCTCCTCCTGTTCCACATGCGCCCGATACTGCGCCGCGTCCAGCAGTTCTCCGCGCCCGGCAATATCGCCAATCCGGACAATCCAAGCGCCGTATGGATCCTCGTTCACGGCTTCGGGCGCTTCGTCCAACGCTTCGTTCACACACAGCACCGTGCCTGTCACCGGGCTGAGAATTCCTTCTACGGCCTTCACCGATTCAACGTCCGCCAATTGTTCCCCTGCGGCAGCGTGCTGGCCCTGCTCCGGCAGATTGATAAACACGATGTCGCCCAAGCTGTGCTGCGCAAAGTCCGTAATGCCCACCAACGCCGTTCCATCCTCGTCAAAGCGCACCCACTCATGAGATTTTGTGTACAGAAGCTCCTCCGGAATATGATACGCCATTGTCATTTCCTCCTATTTCGCTCTTTTATAGAAAGGCAGCGGCACAACCCTGGCTGCCACGCGGCGCCCCCGAACGTCTACCTCCACCGAATCGCCTTCCTGCACGCGCCCTGTTTTCACCAACGCCATGGCATACGCGCCGCCCAAGAAAGGCAGATGCGTTCCGCTGGTAACATGACCGATCCTTTCTTCTCCCAAATATACGTCCTGTTTTTCCCGGGCAATGCCCTTGCCCGTCATTTGCAGCCCGATGCGGGTTCGCGGAACGCCCCTGCGCAGCATTGCTTCCCGACCGACAAAATCGTGGGTGTCCGCCTTCACCGCCCAGCCTACTCCCGCCTCCATGGGCGAAATATCGTCCGTCATTTCATGTCCGTACAGCGGCATGGAGGCTTCCAGCCGCAGCGTGTCCCGCGCGCCAAGGCCGCATGGCGTCGCGCCCTCGTCCAACAGGCGTTGAAACAGAATCGCAGCGTTTTCCGGCGCAGTATAGATTTCATACCCCAATTCGCCGGTATATCCCGTTCGGGAGAGCATGCAGTCGATTCCCGCCACCGTGGCTTTGGAATTGAAATGATAATATTTCCTGGGAATGTCTTCTTCCGCCGCAATCCGCGCCAGGATTTCTCGGGAACGGGGCCCTTGCAGGGCCATTTGCGCCCAATTGTCCGAAACATCCGTCATCGCCACACCATCCGGAAGGTGTTCCCGCATCCAGGCTACATCCTTTTCCCGGTTCGCGGCATTCACCACCAGGATATATCGGTTCTCACGGATGCGGCAGACCACCAAATCGTCCACGATGCCGCCCTGTTCGTTCAGCATGGGCGAATAGCGCACCTGTCCATCCGTCATCCCGGAAAAATCGTTGGCCAGCAGATGGTTCAGGGCGCTCAACGCATTGTCCCCTTCCAAGAGCACCTCGCCCATATGCGATACGTCGAACAAGCCGCAATCTTGTCGCACTGCCATGTGTTCCTTGATTACGCCCTCATATTGCACCGGAAGCAAATACCCTGCGAACGGCACAATTTTCCCCCCAATGGAGACATGCAAATCGTATAGCGGCGTCTTGCGTTCCAACGCTACCACTCCTTTCTTGTTTCCCCATGCCCATCCAGCCTTCATACAAAAAACAGAGGCGCGAAAAACAATCCGCGCCTCTGTCCTTGACCTGAAAGATTCTTCCTCCTGGGGAGGAATTGCTTCTTCGGTGCCGCCAAGCGGCTTTCCAGAGTTTCGTCAGCTTCCGGTCCTTTTGCCTGAGAGTGTCTGCGCATTCCCCTTCGGCGCCTTGCGGTCTCTCCCGGAATCATCAATCGATTCTATGGAATTTTCTGCCTCCATTGTAACGGAAAATTCCCTCCATGTCAAGCCCCGGAAACGCCCTGAATTTCCGCCAGGGAATCCATGGCCCTGCCCCATGTCTCGTCCACCGTTCTCTCCTCCGGATGCGTTGCATAATGCTCCAATATCCTGCGAACGCCCTCCCGAAACGAAATCTCACAAAGAAAACCCGGCACGGCGGAACGAATTTTCGCATTGTCATACCCTGGGCAATCAAATGCTTTGGCGCACGCCAGCATGCCATAGGTATCGCCCAGATTGCTGACCGGCATTGTCTTGACAAGCTTCTCCGTGGAGATACAGCAAATATTTGCCTCCACGCCCAATGCACTTGCGATTGTCTGGGCCACCTGCCGCCACGTAAGCAGTTCGTCCGTGGTAATGTGAAACGCTTCGCCATATGCGGCCGGATTGCAATACAGCCTCACAAACCCTTTCGCAAAATCAAAAAGCCTTTTGGGACAAACTGAGAGCGCAGACATTTTGTCCATGTCTGCGCTCTTGCGTTTGTTCTCCGGATCAGGAAAACTGCGCGTTATACAGCGCGGCATAAAACCCGCCCTTTTTCAGCAGTTCCTCGTGATTCCCCTGTTCGATGACATTGCCGTCCTTTACCACCAAAATAATGTCGG
>JAQXRL010000336.1 GCA_029218505.1 Eubacteriales bacterium
TCGTTGCCCCAATAGCTGTAAAGATCCCTTGTTCCTCTCATGTTTAGCTTCGCCTGCATCTCCAACCGGTAAGGCGTCACGCCGTCAAAGGGCCGCAGGACGCCGTAGAAGCCGGACAGGATCCGCAGGTGTTCCTGCACATAGTCCAGCTCGTCGTAGGTGAATACACCGGGGGACATGTACTGGTACTGGATCCCCTCATAGGACAAGATGGCCGGGGTCAGTCCCTGGCGCAGATCCATGCTCTGCAGACGCTCAAAATTCAGCTTGGCAATCTGGTCATTGCATTTCCAGAGGGCTTTCAGATCCTCGTAGGACATCCCCCGCAGCCGCTCATACAGCCGCTCCGTCTTTGGAAGAAACCGGGGCAGGCCCTGACAGGAAAAGCTGTCCGTGTCCACATTCATTTTCTTCGCAGGTGAAATGATGATACGCATAGGCTCTGTCCTCACTAGGGCTGAAAAACCAGCTTTTGCACCTGGTAATCCGGGCCGTCGATGGTCATGATCGCCATGGTGATCTCCTGATCAAAGCGCCGGCGGCCGCAGCTGCCGGGATTCAGCCAGAGGCGTCCCTCCTGCATCTGTTCATCATACTTGTGGGAGTGTCCGAACACCACGACCTGCGCTTCGCCCAGATCAGAGGGCACGTCCTTTTTGTTGTGCACCATGAAAAACGTTACGCCTCCAAGGGTGACTGTCCGGTGCCTGGGTATATCCCCGGCCCATTCTTTATCGTTGTTGCCCCGGACGACGTACAGCGGCGCAACAGACCGAAGCGTGTCCAGAATCTCCGGCTTGTTGACATCCCCGCCGTGGAGAATGTAGTCGCAGGATCGCAGTTCCTCCAAAACAGCCGGCCGCAGCAGTCCGTGGGTGTCGGAGATGATGCCTATCTTGATTGCCATAAATTTATGCTCCTAACAACCGCTGATCAAAGGTGAACAGCGCTTCGTTGATCTCATAGATATCGTAGACGCCCTCTTTAATGAAATACTCAATGATGACGTCGAATTTGCTGCTGTGAGACAGGCTGAAGCCCGCCCGGTCCAGCAGATCCCTTGTCTCATCCAGATTCAGGCGCAGGGCAATGGCAAGGGCGACGGCGGTTTGTTTGCTTGGGTTGTATCCATTCTTGCGAATCTTGGAAAACAGCTTCCGGTCAATGTTGGCCCGTTTGTAGACCTCTACGTCGGTCATCCCCTTCTCATCGATGAGCCGCAGCAGCATTTTGGAAAAGGACTCGTCCAGATTTCCAAGCAAATCCGTCAGGGACCGCTTTCTGGTCTTCCGATCAGGCGGCATTGCGGCAGCTGGGGGCGCCATGGCTTCCTGTGCCGCCAACTGCTGCGCGAGAAAAACGGGTTCCGTATTCCGCCGGCTGAAACGGTGGGCGTCCACATAGTGATCGTCGATATAGCTTTTCAGATCGGAATACAGCTTCTCGCTAAGCAGCACAGCGCTGCGGTCAAAGACCACCAGAAACACCTGCATCTCATGTTCCAGCAGATACTCTGTGATGGCGCTGACGGCGATCTTCAATGCCTCCGCCTTGGGATAGCCGTAGATACCGGAGGAGATCAGCGGGAACGCGATGGACTGGCAGCCATTTTCCTCCGCCAACCGAAGAGAGCTGATGTAGCAGCTTCTCAGCAGCGCCGCCTCATTCTGCCCCGCCGCCTTGCCAGATAGGGCCAACTGCGTGGATGACATATTTTGCAGGAAGCAGGAATCCGTCGGTGATCACGGCCTGTCCCGCATCACAGTGGCCGATGGTCCGGCGGGCCCTGTCCAACTGGTCATAGCCTGCGGCGGCGAAGATGGCACCGCACACCCCGCCGCCCGGTACGAGAGCGCTGTTTGCCGCGTTGACGATGGCGTCCACAGGCATTTTTGTGATATCGTTCCGAACAATTTCAAAAGGCATCCCAATTCCTCCCTCCGTACAACTGTTGATTATATTATACTTGCGAAGACCGCTCAGGTCAACGAATCGTTTTCTG
>JAQXRL010000337.1 GCA_029218505.1 Eubacteriales bacterium
GGTGACGCCCTCGATGACATGATAGTTGGTGATCAGCGTTTTGTTGTCAAAGGCGACAAACCCGCTGGCCGTGCCGATGCATTCGTCATCGCAATACAGCTCCAGCAGCATGACGCTCTGCGCCGCTTCTTGAATGGCAGCCGGGTCGTTGGAAAAGGTTTCGGCAACCGCGGCTTGGCCCACGAAAAGCGCCAGGAGCAGGAAGGCGCAAACAAAACGTCTTGCTCGCATATGGTTCCCTCCGAATTGTCAAAAACGGAATATTCGCAACGCCTCGCCTATAGTATATGGAAAAATTTCCCCCGTGTCAAGCGCGTTTTGCTTTCCGCGTCCAAAAAAGAGCCTCCGCCGAACGCCAGGAAGGCGTTTCTCGGATGCTCTTCACAATTTTCCTTATCCCAACAGCAGCGCGGCATCTCCGGAGGTTCCCAGGAAATCCCGGATCAGCTCCCGGCAACGCCCGTATACACATTCCTGGGCATACGCAACGTCGTTGCGTTCCCGCATGGCGCGCTCATAGGGCTGGCGCAGTTCGGTGCCCACGTTGATCTTCGCAATGCCCGCCTTGATGCCCCGGCGAATGTAATCCTGCTGGATGCCGCTGCCTCCGTGCAGCACCAGGGGAATGCCCAACGCATTCTCCAGCTCTTCAATGCGCTGAATGTCCAGTTTTGCCGCGGGTTTCTTTTTGTCCAGCATGTTGTCCGCAATTGCGCCATGCACGCTGCCCACCGCCACGCTCAGCCAATCGCAATGGCTTTCCGCCACAAATCTGCGCGCTTCCTCAACGTCTGTAAAGCCCGCCTTGCTGGCGAAGATTTCTTCATAGGGAATGCTCTGCTGCTGGGTCTCATGGCCCATTACGGCGCCCAATTCCGCTTCCACGGGAATTCCAACGGCGTGGGCTTCCCGGACGACCTGGGCCGTTTTTTCAATATTTCCCGCCAGCGAAAGCCGGGATCCATCCACCATGACCGATTGATAACCCGCCGCAATCGCGCGCCGGATGATGGGCATGAAGTCCACCTCCAGATGATCCTCGTCGATGACGGGAACGTGATCCAGATGCAACAGGGTATGCGCGGGATTGGCGTATTTCGCGTATTCCTCCGCAACGCGCTCCAAGCTTTCCGATTCAAACTTCTCCCATTCCAGCCGCGCTACTTGGATCATGGCGGCGGAATCCTCGTCGCAAACCGCCTGAACCACGGGCTTGAGCATGGGCAAATGAGGAATATTAAACGCAGGTATTACCAAGCCGTGGGCCAACGCGCGTTGGACGGCTTCCTTCGTGTTCGCAGGCATAAAACGTCCTCCTTCTAAATGCTTCCATGATACGTTCCATTATAAAAAAAATCATCAAAAAGGTCAAGAAAAACGTTTGCGAAAACCATAAAAGTCCAATTATCGGACGAAAATCCACAAATAAACGCACAAAAAGCTCCGGATACGGCAGTACCCGGAGCTGCAAAACACATCCATGAAACGCATTTCACAGATCAATGGCCAGCGGCTGTCCCATCAACGCCAAACATGCCGGCATATCGCTCAGAAGATCGGAAAGGCGCATTTGCGCTTCCAGCGGAGCTGTGGCCAGCAAAGCGGGCAGCACGCGCTGCGCCAACGCCATATCCAGCGCTTCCGCGGGAGACAGCACGTTCAGCGGCAGCATCGCCGCCATATACCGCCATGTTGCATTCAGGGAACGCCTGGAAATCCCGGCGTTCACCGCGTCCAAATCCCGGCGCAGCTTCGCCACGCGCAGAATTTGCTCCTGCGGAATGCTCTCGTCCACGGGCGCAAAAGCGTCTTGAAGCGCTTCCATGGATATGGGGGGCATTTCCATTCCGCCACCAGCGCTTGCGGGCCGCCACGGCGTGTCGGCAGGTTCCGGCTTCAGGCGAATCAAGAAGGCGCGATCCAGCAGGCCTGCGCGCATCGGGAATCCAACGTGCCCATCCTGCACGGTGAGGAACAGCCGAAGGGCAGGGTTTCCGCCGGTGCAGCCTTCCCCGATGGTCGCCAGGCCGCCCGCGCCATCGCCATGGGGCGTGCTATTGGCGTCGTCCAGCATTGCGATCAGCGGCACGGTGGCATCCGGACATTCCGACATTGCACGAAAGCGTTCATTTTCCGCCAAGGGCTGTTTTCCGGGGCGGAATTCCGCAAAGCGCATGCAACCGGGAAGCCCCAAAGCTTCCGCCAAACCACGAACCGTGGCGCTCTTTCCGCTTCCTGTGGGCCCGGACACAATGGTAATGGGCGAAATCGTCAGGCAACACAACAGGTTTGCGGCCAGCAATCGGTCGCCGCACAGCCCGTTGTTCGCCAAATGCGCGCAAACCTCGTCCATCAATTCCCCTGCCGAAGGCGACCGCGTTGTCGCGGGCTTCGGAAGCAACGCAGCATGCCGCTTGCGCAAATCAAACGCCATTTCCAGGGCACGGTTGTCCAAAGCCGTGTCCAGCAGCCGCGCCTCCAGTTGCTCTTCGGTCAGGAAGGCAAAGCGCGTTTCTGCCTCCTGCGCCGCTCTCGCCGTCTGATCCGCCTCCAGTTTCAGTGCGGACAATGCGCGCTTTGCGCGATCGATTTCCTGACGGGTGTGCGCGAGTTCAACGGCGTCCTCCTGGCGAATCTGCGCCTTCAAGCGGGCGCGAATCTCGCCGTTTTTCTTTTCCAGGCGCTGCGTCTCGTCCAGCAATTCCAGGCGCTTGGCCTCCAGATCGTTCAACCGTTCATCCATGTCTGATTGGCGCAGAGCGTCCTGGCGCTCCAGGGCAGCTGTGCGGAATTCATCCATGTCGCTCAAGGCGTTCAGCAAACTGGCCCGGGCGGCAGGCAGCCGCCATACCTGGCGCAGCGAAGATACCGCCGCCTCCACGGGACTGGTGACGGGCTGTCCCATGGCCTCGGCAGGCACGGGTTGCCCCAATTGATCCAGACGAGAATGCCGCCATTTGTCCTCCACGATTTCCTGCAAACTGCGGCCCCGCCGCGGATTTAAGCCGCTTTGCGCAGAAAGCGCGCGCATTCCGGCGGCAACGCCCTGCGCGGAACTGCTCTCGCGGCTCAGCCATGGCTTGGACGGATGCTCCGCCTCCACAGGCCCTGCCAGCGCGGCTTCCGGAAGGCAGGGCGAGCCCGCGAATTCCACGGAGGACGCAGGCGTTTCCTGGGGCGCGGGCGCAGCGGGACACAGGACTTCCGGCCCGACCACGGCAAATGCCAGCGGCGTTTCCTGAAAGCCTTGCAGATGAAATTCCTGCATGGCGGAAACATCCACGGAATCGTCTTCCCGGGTAAGGGAAAAGCCTCCTTCCGGCTCCTTCATGGGCGTATACTGCCATGGATGCGCGCCCAAAGCGCCGCCCGTTTTGATCAGCACCCTGCGCGTTGCGGGCGCAGGAATGACCAGCGCCATCTGCGCCGCGTCTGCGCCGGCTTCTACCGGAAGAATTTCAAAAATTGTATTCTCAGCGGGTTCACGTACTACGTCGGAATAAATGATATGACTATTTCGTTCGCCGCTTTCACCTTTGTAATTTTTGTTGGGACGGATTTTGTCGTTATCGCCGGGGTGATCCCGCAAATCGACAATGCAATAGCGGCCAATTTCACGCATGCGGTTCTTGAAATGACTGGATTCGTTTTTGTCCGGTACGATGCGAATGCAGCCGTCTTCGGGATATTCGTTCGCATCGTTGAAGGGTTGAAATTTTCCTTCCTGTTCCACCAAAAGCGGTTTGAAACGAAAATAAGATTTCAGCGGATTGTCTTCTTCCAAAATGCCAACGCATAATTTGCCGGGTAACGGCATGACGAAACCTCCTATCCGTCCTTTCGCCGGAATGTTTGAACCGGGCGAGTTCCGGCGGGCGCTATGAGAACCGATTCTACCCAAGCGCATTACAATTTTATCACGCAAAGTAAACTTATGTCAAGCATAAATGCCCATAATGACCGGACATATCCCCAAATTAAAATCATTTTTTGCCATGGTGTTTCCAATATGCGACGGCGCGCCACACAAGGATTTAGCATGGCGATCTCTTGCTTCCGGCGGCGGCGACGTGTATAATATTAGCAAACGAAAAAGGGGGTTCGGTATGCGTTCTATTGGAGCCGGCGTGATCGGTTGGGGCTTTATGGGAAAAACCCATACCCATGCGATGCGGTCATTGCCGTTGTTTTATCCCGGAATCGACTTTCAGGTGCGCCCTGCCCATGTGTGTTCCCGACGGCTGGAAAAGGCCCGGGAAGCGGCGGAACTGGCAGGCTTTGCGCGCTATACGGACGACTATCGCCAATTGCTGGCGGACGACGCTGTGGATGTCGTATCCATCTGCACGCCCAACGATCAACACGAGGAAATGGCCGTTGCCGCGGCTCGGGCGGGAAAGCATTTGTATATCGATAAACCCCTTGCGGTAACGGCGGAAAGCGCGCTGCGCATTGCCCGCGCCGCCCAGGAAGCAGGCGTGCTTACGCAAATCGCATACAACAACCGCTATATGCCCGCCGTCATGCGCATGAAACAGTTGGCGGAAGAAGGCGCGTTGGGGGATGTTTTGGGCTTCAGCGCCCGTTATCTGCATTCCGGTTCCATCGATCCTGCCCGGCCCATCGGCTGGAAGCAGCAAAGCCAGGGCGGCGTGTTGTTGGATCTGGGCAGCCATGTGCTGGATTTGCTCACCTGGATTGTGGGATATCCGGAAAAAGGTCTGTGCGCCATGCATACACTGTATGAGCGGCGGCCTACCCGCGATGGAGGTGAGGAAACCAATCTTGGTGAAGATCATGCGCTGATCACCCTGCAAATGAAAAACGGCGCGCTGGGCACGGTGGAAGCCAGCAAGATTTCCACCGGCGCAGTGGACGAACTAACGCTGGAAATTCGAGGAACCAAAGGCGCGGTGCTCTACGATGCCATGAACCCAAATTTCCTGATGTATTTTGACCAGGCGCAGGCGGAAGTTCCCTTGGGCGGCAGGCGCGGCTTCACTCGGGTGGAAACCGTTGGGCGCTATCCTGCCCCGGGCGGCACGTTTGTTCCCGCGAAAAACGCCATCGGTTGGGATCGCGGCCACATTCATTGCTATTACAGTTTTCTGGACTGCGTTGCCCACGGAAAGAAGCCTTGCGGCGACGTTTGGGACGGCGTTCGGTTGCAATTTCTAATGCAGGCTCTGGCAAAATCTGCCCAGGAAGAGCGCTGGGTTTCGCGAAACGAGTTTGACGTTGTAGAGTAAAGGAGAAAGGCAAATGGGAAAAATCTTGTTGACCGGCGGCGCCGGCTATATCGGCGCGCATACCGCGTTGGAGCTTCTGAACGCAGGATATGATATCGTGGTGGCGGACAATTATGTCAACAGCAGCGAAGAATCCATGAACCGGGTTCGCCAGCTTACGGGAAAGAATTTCCCTTCCTATAATATGGATGTGGCGGACGAGGAGGCCATGGAAGATCTCTTTTCGAAAGAACCCATCGAAGGCGCGATCCATTTTGCCGGCTTGAAGGCCGTCGGCGAGTCCGTGT
The DNA here is from genome assembly GCA_029218505.1 of Eubacteriales bacterium. GTDB lineage: Bacteria > Bacillota > Clostridia > Christensenellales > Aristaeellaceae > SUG1456. The sequence continues at coordinate 5,537 of JAQXRL010000337.1, forward strand.
CCCAGCCGATACGTTATTACCGCAACAATTTGAGCACCACCACCACGCTGCTTACCGTGATGGAACGCCATGGCGTAAAGAAGATCATCTTCTCTTCTTCCGCCACCGTATACGGAACGGATTGCAAGGATGAATGCCGGGAGGACGCCCATTTGACGTTCACCTGTTCCAACCCCTATGGCGCCACCAAATACATGATTGAACGGATTTTGCAGGATACATCGGTTGCGCATCCGGATTGGTCTATGGTGATTCTGCGTTACTTCAACCCGGTGGGCGCCCACGAAAGCGGCCGGCTGGGCGAGGACCCCAACGGCATTCCCAACAACCTGATGCCTCGGGTGATGCAGTGCGCCTTGGGAAAAATTCCGCGCCTTGGCGTATACGGCAACGACTATCCCACGCCGGACGGCACCTGCCGGCGGGACTACATCCATGTGGTAGACCTGGCCAAAGGGCATTTGGCCGCCCTGAAGTATCTGGATCACCACGCAGGATGCGAAACCGTAAACCTGGGAACCGGCCGTCCCTACAGCGTATTGGAAATTTTACGCACCTTCGAACGCGTAAACGGCATAAAATTGAATTACGGCATCGAAGCAAGGCGGCCCGGCGATCTGCCGGAATGCTTTGCCAACCCCGAAAAGGCTTTGAAACTGTTCGGATGGCGCGCAGAAAAGACGCTGGAGGATATGTGCAGGGACGCCTGGCGTTGGCAAACCATGAACCCGAATGGATATTAAGATACAAACGTAACAATTTTGCCCATTTTGGGCAATGCGAAAGGCTTGCAATTTCCGTTTCCATGGTATATAATGGTACTAACCAGGTGAACATGGCACCAATTCGATAGACACGGTACCAACTAGGTAAACAACAACTTGTGTGGGGGGACAATTCCATGAAAAGGTTTTTCGCTTTGATGATGGTCGTTGCTATGCTTCTTGCAAGCTTCGTTGCTGCGGAAGCTGCCAGCGCGACATTCCCGCCGGATCCTGCGGATGCCTTCGACAGTTTCGTCGATGGCCTGAATGGCTTGCAGGACGGTTCCTTCGACTGGGAACAAAACGCTTCTGACGCCCAAGGCATTGCCAGCGGCATCGTGAACGAGGTCGTCGGCGAATTGCCGGAACCCATCTTTTATGGACATCTGCATGTTTACGAGACCGTGAAGGTTAATATTCAGGACGGCGACAAGACCGTTCAGGTAACCGGAACCATCGGCAAGCCTTCGGTAAAGCTCAATGGCGTAAAGATCTTCATGAGCGATGAAGTCGTTGGCGGAACCGGCGGATACATGAGCCTGTATTGCCCGCCGTTCATGGATGGCGCGAAGGTAGAAGCAACCGCTGAAGTTACCTATGAATACAACGGCAAAACTTACACTGAATCGGTCAGCGCCAGCGCCACCGTGGATGAAGACAACCAGTGCAAGATGTGCGGTTATCTGCAGGGATATGGTTTGGGCATGGGCAGCATCGATGTCGTCATAAACCCGAAGCCCAGCACCGAGCCCACTGCGGAGCCCAGCACCGAGCCCACCGCGAAGCCCAGCACCGAGCCCACTGTGGAACCCAGCACTGAGCCCACCGCGGAACCCAGCACTGAGCCCACCGCGGAGCCCAGCACTGAGCCCACCGCGGAACCCAGCACTGAGCCCACCGCGGAGCCCAGCACCGAGCCCACTGCGGAACCCAGCACCGAGCCCAGCACCGAGCCCACCACGGAGC
>JAQXRL010000338.1 GCA_029218505.1 Eubacteriales bacterium
GGTGGATTTTTTGGGCGGGACACGCACGGACCTGATCAACCGTCCAGAGCTGTTTTGGTCCATTTATGTTTGGTCCGGCATATGGCAGGGCATGGGCTGGAGTTCTATCATCTATATTGCGGCGCTGACCTCCGTGGATGAAACAATTGTAGAGGCCGCGCTGATTGACGGCGCCAATCGCATGCAGAAAATTATGCATATTGATTTGCCGACCATTCGCCCCACGATCATTATTCTGCTGATTATGAACGTAGGCTCCTTGCTGAACGTGGGATATGAAAAGACGCTGCTTTTGCAAACGTCCCTGAATATGGATACGGCGGATGTGATCTCTACATATACCTATCGATTGGGCGTATTGCAGGGACAATATGATTACACCACCGCCATCGGTTTGTTCAACCAGGTGATCAACGCCATCCTGCTGGTGCTTGTGAACTGGGTTGCGGGACGCTTGGGCGATACGAGATTGTGGTAGGAGGCATGCGCCATGAAGAAAAATCAGATCAGACGTTCCTTTGGAGATGCGGTTTTTGATTGGATCAACCTGGCTTTGCTGCTGCTGGTGGTGGTTTTGATGCTGTATCCATTGTATTTTACGGTGGTTGCTTCGCTGAGCGACCCATATGCTACTGCCCGGGGGGAAACATACTTCTGGGTGAAGGATTTCACCCTGGATGCATATAGAAATGTGTTCATCAACAAGCAAATCTGGTCTGGTTACGCCAATTCCATCTTCTATACGGTGGTGGGAACGGCTTGGGCGTTGGCAGTAACGATTCCCTGTGCCTATGCCATGTCCAGAAAACATTTGAAGGGCGCAGGCATTCTCATGGGCATGTTTGTGTTTACCATGTATTTCAGCGGCGGACTGATTCCCAGTTACATGCTGATCAAGAATTTGGGGCTGTTCAACAAACGGCTGGCGTTGATTCTTCCGGCAGGCATCAGCGTGTACAACATGATTGTGGCGCGCACGTTCTATCGCACCAATTTCCCGGACGACCTGTATGAAGCGGCGAAAATCGACGGCTGTTGCGAATTCGGAATTTTTTTCAAGATTGCGGTGCCGGTTTCCGGGGCGATCATTGCGGTGATTGCGCTGTTTGTGGCGGTGGGGCATTGGAATTCTTATTTTTCCGCGCTTTTGTATTTGACGGACAATTCCAAATGGCCGCTGCAATTGATTCTTCGCGGCATTTTGATTCAGAACCAGAACATGTCGATGGATTTGAATGCCCTGCGCAGCGCGACCATGGATCAGATTGAGTTCATGCAGAAGAAGGCGCGCATGGCGGAAGCGATGAAGTATTCCCTGATCTTCATTTCGTCGGCTCCGCTGCTGGTTGCATATCCCTTTGTGCAGAAATATTTTGTGAAGGGCGTGCTGATTGGTTCCATCAAGGGGTAACGATGCGCATTTGCGTTGTCGGATACAAGGCGTTGACGGGGCGAACCAAGAGGGAGGTGAGAATTCGTTCGCTTTACAACGCATGGGTTTCATGATACTATGAATGAAATGGAGGAAATGAATGTGAAAAAAATTCTTGCATTGGTTCTTGCCCTGATGCTCTGCATGAGCGCCGCGGTTGCGGAAGGTTCCCTTTTGAACATGGACAGTATGTTCCCCGTGGTGAATGAACCCGTAGAGTTGGAGTTTTGCATTGTATACGACAGTTCCATGTACGGCGAATGGGAAGACCTGTGGTGGTGGCATTACATGGAGGAGAATACGGGCGTAACCATCGTTCCCAGGTTGATTGCGAAGGACGTATGGAAGGAACAGTCCATGATCATGCTTTCCTCCGGCGATCTGCCCGATGTATTCTTCTACGGTGGATGGTCGCCCGCGGAGATCTATGAATACGGCTTGCAGGACGGCATTTTTATCCCCTTGACGGAATACGTCAATGACGCGGAATTGATGCCCAACCTGACGGCGGCGTTTGAAATGTATCCGGAAGCCAAGGCCGGTTCCGCGCTGCCGGATGGCAATATCTATGGTTTGCCCTTCATGATGAGTGATTACTATGTCACAGCCAGTGGATACCGTGCCCAGTGGCATACGGCTTGGCTGAATGATATTGGCATTGAAGACGGAAACGGAATCGAAACCCTGGACGAATTCTATAACGCGCTGCTTGCCATTCGCGATGCGGATCACAACGGCAACGGTCAGGCGGATGAAATTCCCTGGAGCACCTATTGGGGAACCGATGGCAAGTACGGCATGAACTATGTGGTTGGGTACATTCTGAACGCTCTGGGCTTGGCGACAGGCGATGGCCTTGTTGCGGTAAATTACAACACGGGCGAAGCGGGATATGCGCCCATGATGGAAGAATATTATGATGCGTTGGTGTTCCTGAATAAGCTGTATGCCGAAGGTCTGATCGACACCGACATGTTTTCCCAGACGGATGCGGACATGTGCGCCAAGTTTGGCGCTGGATTATCTGCGTTCAGTACCCATTGGAATCCCGGCGGATGCTGCACGGCGGAAGAATGGGACGCGCATACGGCGGACAATTATGGCGATACGGTGCTGACATATCAGAAGCCCATGGTGGATGTAAAGGGCGAAACCCCCATCCAGGGCGTTAGCAGCAAGCACGGTATGAACGTGTTCTGCATCACAATGGCATGCGAAAATCCTGAAGTTGCCATGCGTTGGGCGGATTCCTGCTATGACCTGAAGACCTCCATGTACTATCGTTGCGGGCCGATCTTCGGAAGCGAGGACGACGATTGGAAGATTGGCTTGAGCGTCGACCTGGAGAACCACAAGCAAAACGAATATCATGAAGCAAGAGAGATTACCGGTGAAACGGATTTGAGCGGTTATCAGTGGATTCAGTGCCACATCAACAGCTCTGCTTCTGTTGGTTACTTCGGACTGGACGAAACGCTGGGTCATCGCAAATATGTGGATCCTCTCATGTATGAACCGGGTATCGCACCCCAGTGGACCGATAACTATACCCGTTCGATTGCTCCGTATGAAGTGGATCTCTATCCGAATATGTACTTCACGGAAGAGCAGAACAAGGTGATTGAACTGTACAAAACATCTCTGGACGAATATGTTATTGAGATGACTGCGAAGTTCATCGCCGGCGAGAATACGCTGAACGAAGAAACATGGGCGGAATTCCAAAAGAGCATGGAAGCGTACAACGGCGCGGAATATAATACGGTGCTGTTTGACGCCTACGAAACCTACAAGGCAAACGCATAATCCCTGAAAAAACAACTGTTTGGCCGCGCCGAGAGGCGCGGCCTGTCCGGATTGGAGCGAAACACATGAAGTTAAGGCGCGCTTTGCAGCGATACAGCCTGTTGATTCGGCTGATCGCCGTTTTGTTGTTGTTTGTACTGGTGCCCATGCTGGTGTATAACATGATCATTACCCGGCGCGGTTATCAGGATTATGCCCAAAACAGGGAGCAGGCATGCCTTGCGTTGCTCAGCCAATACGAAATTGCGTTTCGGTCGAATTACGAAGCGATGTGTTCGCTGGTGCAGGATATGGGCATGGATTCCCGGTTTCAATTGGCGGCGCTGGAAGAGAAGTCTATCAATGTGCATGAAGCGACGCGCGCCATGCGCCTGCATTATGGAAAACGCGTGAAAGCGCTGCGCATTGGGCTGTATTATGGCGGAGAGAAACTGTATACCAACGATGGAGCCTATGGATTGGAGAACTATATATGGAAGATTTTGGGTCGTGTAACCAATCGCGTAACCATCAGCGAAGCGTTCGAAGGGGAAGTGGCGGTTTATGAGGAAATGCGGGAAGCCTTGGCGGTGGATCGTACGGACGTCCGTTACTTGGGCATTTCCACTCGGGCAGGGGACACCCTGCTGGTCGTCATGCCTGCATACATCAGCGGCAGCGGCAGGGCGGTTGCGATCTTCGAAATGAACAGCCTGTTGGGCTTGACGGGCACGATTGACAAATCTCTGGGCAGCCTGGCATATGGCATTCTGGGCCAGGACGGCAAACCGCTGTATCTCAGCGGCGACGTGATGGAGCAAGCGCTTCTGGCGGAACCAACGCTGCAGTTTTTGCAAAGCGAGAACTGCAGCGTGGCGTTGGGCGGACAAAACGAGGGGCAATCCCTGTACAAAATTTCCAACAACGCATTCGGACTGACATTTCTTCTGCTGGCAGAGCCCGTCGCATCGGAAACGTCGCTCAATGGCATGCTGTCCCTGTTGAGCCATTCCGTGGGGTATGTGGCGGTTTTGTTCACGCTGTTGTGCATCATTACCGTGTATCTCAGCTATGCGCCCATGAAGCGTCTGGTGCATGCGGCCAGGGGAATGGGCGTCGTGAAAGACGACCTGGCGTTGGATGAGACGCAAACCATTATTTCCGCCATGGAGAACATGCAGCGTTACAATCGGGAATTGTGTCAAAGCGCAATGTTGCAGCGGGATGCGCTGATCTCCAATCTGCTTGTCAATTTGATCGAAGGGCGCAGCGTGGATAAACAGATGCTTCTGCGATATGGCATTGTGCTGGATGGCGGCAACATGTGCGTGATGCTGGCGGCAAACCTGTGCTCGTTACAAGAAATTGTGCATGGGGTTTACACGCCGATGCTGAAAAACGGATTTCGGGTATATTGCGCAGATCCCGCATACGACGGCGCCGCCGTGTTCATTGCCAGCATTCCGAATGAAGACCAGAAAGAGCGGATGAGATGCGCCGCGGTGCTCCGCAAGGAAATTCTGCGGCAAGGGAATCCTCAGGCGGTTGTTTGCGTTGGCTCTGCCGTTTGCTGCATGGAAGAACTGCATTTGTCGTATTTGACCGCCAATTCCGCCAGGGAACAGGGCGAGGGGGAAATTCGCATGTTCGACGATGCGGTGAAGGAATTCAGCATGCTGGAAAGATTTCCATCGGAGAAAATGCTGAAGATGATTCAATATATCAAGCAGGGAGAGAGAAGCCGCGCCGCGGAAATGCTGGAAGCCGCGTTTGCCGCCATTCGCACCGGCGAACCTTTGCGCATCCGCCGCCAATATCTGCACATGAACTTGACGCATATGTTCAGCGAAACATTGATGAAACAGGGAATTTCCGTCAGCACAGAGGATATGGGCAGGTTGCTTTACGCCAATGACGACGACGCGCTGCTGCATGCCATGCAGGCGATGGCAAACAGAGCCTGCGACGAGATGGCGGAAGCAAAACAGGAGCGAAGCAGACAATTCGAAGATGCCGTTCGAATTTATGTGGAAGAAGATATCCGGAATCCGAATTTTAATTTGTCCATTCTGTCCGAACGCTTTCAGACGCCGAGTTATACCATGTCCCGCATCTTTCGCAGGCTGTTCGGCATGGGATTTAACGAATATGTGACGGTGCGCCGCATGGAATACGCCAAGGAGGAACTGATCCTCTCACCAGATAAAGATGTTCGCACAATTGCACAGGATGCCGGATACAGCGATCCTTCTTATTTTAATAAGGTGTTTAAGAGCGTCTGCGGCATTACGCCCAGCCAGTTCCGCAAAGGCTGACGAAAGCCGCGCGCCTATGGAAATTTGCGCAAGAATATTTACTTGACAACAGCAGAAAAATGAGATATACTGATTGCGTTGTAAAGAGAAAAGGCTTGCGGATGCCGGGAGGATGAAACCATGGCGGATATGGACAGGCGCGTTCGGCTGACGATGCTGTTCGACCTGTATGCGCCGCTGATGACGGCACACCGCAGGGAGCTGCTTCGGCTGTATTGCGAGGAGGATTTGTCTTTGACGGAAATCGCCGAGCAAATGCAGATCACCAGGCAAGGCGTGTCGGACGCGGTGAGCAAGGCGGAGCGGCAGTTAGAGGAATATGAGGCTGCGTTGGGAATGCTGCAGCGCGGCTTGGACACCGCCAGGGCGGCGCGGGAGGGCTTGGACGCCCTGACGCGCCAGGACGCAAAGACCGTTGCGGAGGCTCTGGAGGAAATATTGCGGCTTCAGGGGTGATGAAATGGCGTTTGAGGGATTGACCGATAAGCTGCAAGGCGCGTTCAAAAAGCTTTCCGGAAAGGGAAAACTGACCGAGCAGGACGTCAAGGCCGCGATGCGGGAAGTGCGCATGGCGCTTCTGGAGGCGGACGTCAACTTCCTGGTGGTAAAAGACTTCGTGAAAAAGGTCACGGAGCGTGCGGTGGGCCAAGAAATTCTTTCCAGCCTGACGCCAAGCCAACAGGTAATCAAGATTGTAAACGAAGAACTGACCCAGTTGATGGGTGGCCAGAACGCCAAACTCAGCTATTCGCCGATGGCGCCTACCATCTATATGTTGTGCGGTTTGCAGGGCGCCGGCAAGACCACCATGGCGGCCAAGCTGGGCAACATGATCAAAAAAGGCGGCAAAAAACCCCTGTTGGTGGCCTGCGACGTGTATCGGCCCGCGGCAATCAAGCAATTGCAGGTGGTGGGCGGTCAGGTCGGCGTGGAAGTGTTCGAACGCGGACAGGGCAATCCGGTGGAAATTGCCAAGGAAGCCATTGACTATGCGCGCTATTACGGCCGGGATCCGGTGATCATTGATACGGCGGGCCGCCTGCATATTGACGAAAATCTGATGCAGGAATTGCGGGACGTGCGGGATGCCGTGCATCCCCAGGAAATCCTGCTGGTGGTGGACGCCATGACCGGCCAGGATGCGGTAACCGTGGCGGACACCTTCAACAAACAGTTGGGCGTGGACGGCGTAATTCTTACCAAACTGGACGGCGATACCCGGGGCGGCGCGGCAATTTCCGTGCGCGCGGTAACGGGCAAGCCCATCAAATTTGCCGGCATCGGTGAAAAGCTTACGGATGTGGAGGCATTCCATCCGGATCGCATGGCTTCCCGCATTTTGGGCATGGGAGACGTGCTGTCACTGATCGAAAAGGCGCAGGAAACCATCGACGAGAAAGCGGCCACGGATTTGGCGCGCAAGATGCGCACAAACTCCTTCACGCTGGAAGATTATCTGGATCAGCTTCGGCAGTTGAGCAAGATGGGTTCCATCAAGGATGTGCTGAAAATGATCCCCGGCGTGGGCGGGAAACTCAAGGATGTGGATATTGACGAGGACAAGGTGGTCAAGGCGCAAAAGAAAAACGAGGCCATTATTTTGTCCATGACGCGCATGGAACGGCGCAATCCGGACATTCTGAACGCATCCCGAAAGCGGAGAATTGCCGCCGGAAGCGGCGCGACCGTGCAGGAGGTAAATCTGCTGCTCAAGCAATTCGATCAAGCCCGTTCCATGATGAAACAGATGATGGGCGGCGGAAAACGCGGAAAGATGCGCATTCCCTTTGGCGGAAAATTTCCGCAGGCATAGGATCGCTACGGCATGCCCGTAATGATATAATTTTACCCGATTTGCTAAGGAGGAATTCCCAATGGTTAAGATTCGTCTCAAGAGGATGGGCATGAAGAAAATGCCTTTCTATCGCCTGGTGGTTGCCGACAGCCGCAATGCCCGCGACGGTCGTTTCATCGAGGAAATTGGTTATTACAATCCCCTGTCCAACCCGGTGGATTTGAAGATCGATGAGGAACGCGCGAAATATTGGATCGGCAACGGCGCGCAGCCCACCGATACTGTTCGCGGCTTGCTCAAGAAGGGCGGAGTGCTGTAAAAAATGGTTGAATTGGTGAAGTACATGGCGCAGGCGCTGGTGGAAAAGCCGGAGGCTGTGGACGTGCGCATGGTGGAAGGCGAGGACAGCGTCACCATTGAATTGCGCGTTGATCCCGACGACATGGGCAAGGTCATCGGCAAGCAGGGACGCATCGCGAAGGCCATTCGCACGGTGGTGAAGGCGGCGTCCGCACACAGCGAGAAGCCGGTCTTTGTGGAGATCGTCTGATGCCTGAAAACCCCTTTTCGGTTGTATGCCGAAAGGGGGTTTTTGACGCAAGGCAGAATACGATGCTTTTGAAGTGCTTCTTGCCGGGGCGAAGGTGTCGCCAGGGGCGCGGAGAAACCGTTGATTTCGTGCGAAACGGCGCTTTCTTGCGCCGGGATGATTGCGGTGAGCCTGCCGGCCATGCGGGGATGGCAGGCAGGAGAAAAATGTGGAGGCACGAATGGTAATACTGGGAATTGATCCCGGATTGGCCACGGTGGGCTATGGGGTTATTGAAGTAAACGGCGACAAGCGCCGTCTGGTGCAATATGGAACGATCAATACCAAGGCGGGAGAACCTGCGCCGGCGCGGCTGCGCAGCATTTTTCAGGGAATCAACCAGCTGATGGACATCTATCGTCCGGATGACGTGGCTGTGGAAGAATTGTTTTTTTCGAAAAATATCACGACCGGCATTGCGGTTGGCGAGGCAAGAGGCGTAATTTTGGTGGCGGTTGCCATGCGCACGGAAAACCTGTATGAATACACGCCTATGCAGATCAAACAAGCCGTGACGGGCTATGGCGGCGCGGACAAGCATCAGGTGCAGCACATGGTGAAAACGCTATTAAATATGAAGGAAATCGCTCGTCCCGACGACGCTGCGGATGCGCTGGCGGTGGCGCTTACCCATGCAAACAGTGCAAGCATGAAAAAAATGTTCAAAATTCGATGATTTTCGGAAGAATTTATGGAGACGTTGGCGAAAAAAGCCTGTCTTTCTTCAAAGGAGGTTGCCATGTTCGCACATCTGGATGGAATTGTTGCGGAAAAAGGGAAGGATTGGATGGTTCTGGACGTACATGGAGTGGGATATCGTTTGATGGTTAGCAGCCAGACTCTTTCCGTTGCGCCTGCGGTGGGTCAGAGAATGAAATTGTTTTGTTCCATGAACGTGCGGGAAGACGCGATTGAACTGTTCGGATTTCATTCCCGGGAAGAAAAGGCCATGTATGAACGACTGAAGGGCGTTAGCGGCGTGGGCAGCCGCACCGCGTTGATGATTCTTTCCTCGATGAGCGTTCGGGATTTGTCCATTGCGCTGGTGGCGGGAGACGCCGGCGCGCTGACAAAAGTTCCTGGCATTGGGAAGAAAACCGCCCAGCGGCTGGTGCTGGAACTGAAGGACAAGGTGGAGGACGCGGATTTAACCGGACAAGGCGCAGGCGTTTCGCCCGCGGCGGTGAACAAGGGGCCGGAAGGAGAAGCGATTGCCGCGCTGATGGCGTTGGGATATGCTTCCAACGAGGCCGCCCAAGCGATTTCACGGGTGGCCGGACAGTCTGACAAGGTGGATGAACTGATTTTCTTGGCGCTCAAGGACATGGGCAGATAGCGAGTTCGCGGGAAAGTCGAATTTCATCAAAAAATTCAATTTGTTGACATAATTTGACGGAGCCGCGCATATTTTCTAATAAAGAAATATGGGCGGTGATGTTTGTGACGGCGGAATTGATGCATGATCTAAAGATGCCCTTGCAACTGATCTGCAGTTGTGCACAGATGGTGCAGTGTCAATTGAAAGGCAGAGAGCCCGAAGCGGAACGATACATCGGAATGTTGATGGAAAACGCCATGGAAATGCAGCGGATGCTGCTGAACGTGGTGGATTTCGAACGACTGAACAACGGCATGGTGCAATTGGTCGCGTTGCCGGGAAATATGACTTCGTGCGTGAAGGAAATTTGCCGGCGAGTTTTGCCCATGGCGGAAAATGCCGGGATTCGCCTGACGTGGGATGTGCCGGAGGATTCGATCGGCATGCTGTTCGACGCGGAGAAGATCCATCGAATTTTGTTGAATCTTCTGTCGAATGCCGTTCGGTTCACGCCGCAGGGTGGAGAAATACAAGTGCGGCTTTTGCAAATGGAGCGTTCCGTTCGGATTGTCGTGTCGGACAACGGATGCGGAATCGCGCCGGAAGCTCTGGAACACATCTTTGAACGGGGCGTTAGCAAGGGCGGAACGGGATATGGATTGTTCATTGCCTTAGAATTTGCGCGACTGCATGGAGGAACGCTCACGGTACGCTCTGAAGTGGGCGCAGGAACCACGTTCTTCCTGGATTTGCCGAAAAAACCGGAATTTTGTCAAAGTTAATTTGCTCGGGACGCAACAGTCCGGAAATCGCCAGATGCGGTTTCCGGACTGTTTGCTTGTACATGGCGCACTTGGACGGACATTTTGGCATACGATGGGCTGTGACACGGAAAGGTGGAGGTTGTATGAAAATTGCCGTCGCGGGTGGAGATTTGCGATTTGCATACCTGACGCGCTTGCTTTGCCTTCGCGGCCAGGATGCCAGGGCGCTGTTTATGGAAGATGCGAATTTGGAAAACGTTGCTTTTTGCAACGCGCAGTGGGCGCAGGCAGCGGATTTGGTGATGTTGGGTTGGCCGGCGAAATTTCCGCTGGCGGATCATGTGCCGGACATCGAAGGGTTCTTGTCTGCGTGCAATGGAAATGTGGCGTTTTGCGGACCCAATGCGTATACCGGAGCAATGGACCGGTCCAAAATCGTTCGGGATTTGTGGAATTGTGAGGAATACCTGATGGAAAACGCATACCTGACGGCGGAGGGCGCGCTGCATTCGGCCATGAGCGCTATGCGCAGATCCATTTCGGGAAGCGTCTGCCTGGTGGTGGGATATGGCAGAATCGGCAGCCAACTGGCGCGGTTGCTGCGAACGATGGGCGCGATCGTTACGGTTGCCACGCGGAATCCCGGGAAGCCAACCAGAGAGGGGTTTCGAACGGTGCCGACAGAGGCGTTGCGAAATGCTTTGAGCACCTGCGACGCGGTGTTTTCCACGCCGCCGCATCTGGTGCTGGACGCGACCGCGCTGGAGAGCGTGGGAAAGGAGGCCATCGTGATGGACTTGGCCAGCGCTCCTTTCGGCGTGGATTTGCAGGCCGCACAGCGATTGGGGCTGCATGCCTGGCGGGAACCCGGCCTTCCGGGGCGCTATTGCCCGGAAAGCGCGGCAGAATCCATCTTAAACGCATTGGGAGAGGAGGTTTGGAACCGTGAAACTTGATCTGTTACGCGGCGCACGCATTGGTTGCGCAATGACCGGATCCTTTTGCACTTTCGCCAAAGCTTTTGATGGATGGCGGGCTTTGCGGGAAGCGGGCGCGGAGCTGTTTCCAATCATGTCGGAAAATGCAGCAAGGCTGAACACGCGCTTTTTTGCGGCGGAGGATGCGCGTCGAATCTTCACCGAGATTGCGGGGCGGCAAATTTGGCTGACATTGAATGAGGTTGAACCCATCGGTCCGAAAAACTTGCTGGATCTGATGGTCATTGCTCCCTGCACCGGCAACACCCTCGCCAAGCTGGCAGGCGGAGTTACCGATACGGCAGTGGCGATGGCTGCAAAATCACATTTGCGAAACGGCAAACCGGTTCTTGTCGCCGTATCGACGAATGACGGCTTGGGGCGCAGCGCAGCCAACATCGGAAGGCTGTTGTCGATGAAACACGTCTTCTTTGTGCCTTTTGGACAGGATGACTGGTCAAAGAAGCCGGATTCTCTGGTTGCCGACTTCGGCAGACTTCCCGAAGCGGCAGCATGCGCGCTTGCGGAAAGACAAATCCAGCCGGTTCTGTGCCGGTGATGGGCGTCAACACGCGGAAATACATATTTTCTTAACAAAAGAATTTTCGAGAAACGATACGACAAAAATCGCCCAAAAACCACTACATGTAGCGAAATTTCCCCCGTTTGTTAAACTATATATTGTGGCATAAAAAACCACATAAAAGGGTATTGACAAAGGGAGGGAGAGGTGATATAATCTTATCCGTTGCCGCGAGCGACGGTGCGGAACGGGCGCGAACGCGAACGGGAAGCAAGGAAACGAGGGCAACAAGGCGACACTTGAAAACGATACAGAAACAAGGAAGAGAAAGAAGACAGTCAAAT
>JAQXRL010000339.1 GCA_029218505.1 Eubacteriales bacterium
GTAATCGTCGTTTGTGTTCTCCTTCTAAAAAAAGCGCCATGCGGGAAATCCGCTCCAGCCTCGGGCGGTACCTTGCGATTTTGGCGATTGTCGCCCTGGGCGTCGGCTTTTTCGTTGGGCTGCGCGTCTGTAGAAACGCAATGGTAAATACCGCAGATACATATCTGGAAGACCATAGTCTGTTTGATTACAGACTGATTTCTACATTGGGCTTTTCAAAAACAAACCAAAGTTTACTTTATGACGTGAACGGAGTGGAGTGCGTTGAAAGCGCGATAGAAGCGGATTTCCTGTGTGAAAGCGCTTCAGGGGAAACCATTGTGTTGAAAGCACATTCTATTACGGAAAATATCAACACCTTGAGCCTTGTCCATGGCAGAATGCCGCAAAACGATCATGAAATCGTCGGAGATTCCCGATATTTTTCCCAAAGCGCACTGGGAAGTGTGATTACGCTTTCGGAGGAAAACGAGGAGGATGTTTTTGAAACTTTTCGTTATCGGGAATACACCCTGGTAGGCTTGGTAAACTCTCCCCTCTATCTGAATTACGAGCGAGGCAGCACGACGCTGGCAAACGGCAGCGTCGCTGGTTTTGTGTTCCTGTTGGAAAACGGTTTTTCCACGGACTACGATACAGAAATCTATCTTTCTTTGCAGACAGAGGGAGGCATTTATTCCCAGCAATACAAGGATTCCGTTGCTGCATACGAGGATGACATCGAAGGCATCGCGGAAGTGCTGGCTGCACAGCGATACGACGAAGTGCTCGCGGATGGAAAGGCCGAACTTGCCAGCGCCCGCATAGAATATGAAGATGGATATCAGGAATATTTGGACGGCAAAAAAGACGCGGAAGCGCAATTGGCGGACGCATACAATCAGTTGATGGATGCGCAAATCGAGATGGAGTTGGGCCAGAAGAAACTGCTGGATGCGGAGCGGACTTTGCGCGATGGATATGCGGAATACGCTTCCGGAAAGAAAGCCCTGGATGCGCAAAAAGCAGAGCTGGATCAGGCAAAACAGGAGGCCTATGCACAATTGGACCAGGCAAAAGCGCAATTGGACGAACAGTACGCGCAGGCCCAGGAAGCGCTGTCTCAAATCGAAAATTCCGGACTTCTGGACGGTTACAATGAGCTCCTAACGCAAAAACAGCAGGCGCTGGAAGCCTTGCAGGAAATTCAAGCGCAACGCGAAGAAGCACAGAACGCCTTGAACGCACTGTATACACAGCTGGATGCTCTAACGGCACAACGAGACAGCGTAATTTCTCAGCGAAACGAGGAAATCGCTGCCATTCAAACGCAAATTGACGAAAAAAATGCGGAACTGCAACAGGCGCAAGCGGAACTGGAGCAGCTTTCACCGGAGAACATCGCGTCGCAAATCGCCGAATTGGAAACGGAAATTGCAGGATATACACAGCGGATTTCCGAATTGAAGCAACAATACGCCGATGCCGAAGCGCAATATGCTGAAGAGATCGCTGCATTGACCGAACAGCAATTGGCGGCGGAGCAGGCCTTAGCAATCTACTTGTCCCAGCGGGACGATATCCTGCAGCAAAAAGATTCGGAAATTGCCAGCTTGGAAAGCGCGCTGGAGGAAACGCAATCCGCCTTGGCGGCGACGGACAAGGACAGCAATCCGGAAGAATATGCCAAACTGGAGGCACGCCAGGCAGAACTGCAGGCGGAACTGGATCTTGCAAGGACGGATCGAATGGAGTATGCCTCCCAGGAAGCTGTGCTGACGGCCCAGTTGGAATCGGCAAATCAGGCTTTGCAGGATGCGGAACAGTCGCGAGATCACACGTTAGCAGGCCTTCAAGCGCAAATTCTGGAGGCCGAAACGGCGCAGGCCGATGCGCAATCTCGTCTGGACGCACTTCAAAACGCGGACAACAGCGAACGCATTGAGGAACTGGAGGCGGAAATTCAGCGCCTTACCCAGGAAATTTCCGCATTGGAAGACCAAAAAGACGCTGTACAGGCAAAATACGCAGACGAAATCGCCGCAAAGGATCAGGAAATTGCGCAATTGACCGCCGAAATATCCATTCAAGAAATTCAGACCAACGCACTTCTTGCGGAATTGGCCATCCGGGAAGGAGTCATCAATGCGGCAATCGCAGCCATGGACGCTTCCATAGAGGCCATTGAGGCCACCGGTTTGCTGGACGGATACAACCAGCTGATGGACGGCATGGCGCAAATCGAGGACGGCTACGCGCAAATCGAACAGCAACGCCAGCAAGTGGACGCAACGTTTGCCGAATATGATGCACAAATTGCGCAAGGCGAGGAAGAACTGCAGAAGGCGCGCAAACAATTGAACAGCGCACAGAACGAAATCAACGAAGGATGGGCAGAAATCGAAAAGGCTTTGGCGGAATATTCGGACGGATCCGCGGAATACGTCAAAGGCAAAGCGGAAGCGAAACAGGAACTTGCCGACGGCGCCAAGGCGCTTCAGGAGGCGCAAGAAAAAATTGAAGAGGGCGAGCGCGCGCTGAGGGATGTCGCTCCTGCTTCCATCTATTTGTTAAATCGCGGAACGAACACAGGATACGCATGTTTTGACAGCGATTCCTCCATTGTGCAAAGCATTTCCGCCGTGTTTCCTCTGTTCTTCTTTTTGGTGGCTGCGCTGGTATGCATGACCACCATGACCCGCATGGTGGACGAACAGCGAACGCAAATCGGCGTGCTAAAGGCGCTCGGGTTTTCTCGCGGCGCGATTATGGGAAAATATCTGTTTTATGCGGGAAGCGCCGCAACGTTGGGCAGCGTCATCGGCTTTTTTGGTGGCTCCATTCTGTTCCCCCTGGTAATTTGGCAGGCCTACAGCATCATGTACAATTTCGCAGACATACAGTTGCTGTTTGACGTCCGGCTGGGATTGTATTCCTACGGCGCGGCGCTGCTGTGCGCCGTGGGCGCCACCTGGTTTTCCTGCTATCGCCAGCTTCGGGAAGAACCGGCGCAGCTGTTGCGCCCGGCATCACCCAAAGGCGGAAAGCGCATTCTTTTGGAGCGCATTCCCCTGCTGTGGCGAAGAATCAGCTTTTTGCGGAAAGTATCCATCCGCAACATTGTGCGTTACAGAAAGCGGTTTTTCATGATGATGGTGGGAATTGGCGGCTGCACGGCGCTGTTGGTCACGGGCTTTGGCCTTCGCGATTCCGTGAGCAACGTGGTAAATTACCAATTTGGTGAAATTACCATGTATGATATGTCGGTATCCTTCCGCGACCCAATGGATACAGAGGCGCAGGAGGCCTTCCTGAACGCCCTGAGCGACAGCGTGGAATCGGGATTGTTTGTTCACGAAAGCGCGGCGGATTTGAATCTGGAAGATGAAAGCAAGAGCGTCTACCTGACGGTTACAAGCACGCAGGATATTTCCGCGTATTTGGACATGCATGCGGGCAAGGCGGCTGTATCTCTGCCCGGAACCGGCGAAGCCGTTATCAGCAAGGGGATTCATGAAAGCTATGGTATCAACGTTGGCGACGCAATTCAATTGCGTACCAGCGACATGCACACCATTTCCGTCAGGGTTTCCGGCGTTTACGATAATTATATCTATAATTATGTCATTGTGTCTCAGGATACCTATGTCGATTGCGTGGGCTCTCCCGCCGAATACAAAACTGCGCTGATTTGCGCACGGGAAGGCACGGATATCCACCGGCTTTCGGCAAAGATCAACGGCATGAGCAGCGTATCCAATGTCACGGTAAACGAAGACACGCGGCAGCGCGTGAACAACATGCTGTCCAGCCTGATTTACGTGGTTGTCATGATCATCTTCTGCGCCGGCGCGTTGGCGTTTATCGTGTTGTACAACTTGACCAACATCAACATCAATGAACGCATCCGGGAAATTGCCACCATCAAAGTTTTGGGGTTTTATCCATCGGAAACCAATTCTTATGTGTTTTCAGAAAACCTTGCGCTTTCCTTCATGGGCGCTGTGGTGGGATTGGGCCTGGGGAAACTGTTGCACGCGTTTGTGATGGAACAGGTGCGCATCGATATGATATGCTTCGACGTGCGCGTTTTGCCGGTAAGCTATGGATGGTCTTTGGCGCTTACCATGGTTTTTGCCGGCATCGTGGATTTCTGCATGTCCTTCCGGCTGCGCCACATTAGCATGACGGAATCCATGAAGGCGGTGGAATAATCCCACAAGGCCTTGCAAAAAACAGTTGTTTTTTGTAAGAGAATATGATATAATGATCGGAAAAAAATCAGAAAATACCACAAGGGAGGAAGCTCTCATGAAATACATCAGCACGCGTGACCAGAATCAAACCGTTGCGCCGTCCCAAGCCATTGTTGCCGGGATCTCTCCGGACGGAGGACTGTATCTTCCGGAGAGCATTGCGCAAATTTCCCCGGACGTGCAAAAATCCATGCTGGAAATGGATTATCCCAACCGTGCGGCGGAAGTTCTATCGCGCTTTCTCACGGATTTCTCCCGGGAAGAGCTGTTGCAATATGCCCAAGCAGCCTATTCAAAGGCAAAGTTCCCCTCTCCTGCGGTTGCGCCAGTGGTAAAAGTTCGCAAAACGCTGAGCGTGTTGGAACTGTTTCGCGGTCCCACCTGTGCGTTTAAGGATTTTGCCCTGCAATTGCTGCCCTATTTGCTCACTGCATCGCTCCGAAAAAATGGCGAAACGCGAGAGGTGCTCATTCTGGTTGCCACTTCCGGCGATACCGGAAAAGCGGCGCTGGAAGGCTTTGCGGACGTTGACGGCACGAAAATCTGCGTGTTTTATCCTTATGGCGGCACGTCCAACATTCAGCGCCTGCAAATGACCACCCAGCGCGGCTTAAACGTGATGGTTTCCGCCGTTCATGGAAACTTTGACGACGCGCAGACGGGCGTAAAGCAAATCTTTACCGACGAGAATTATCGCTCGCTTCTGGCAGAAAAGGGATATTTGCTTTCCTCGGCCAATTCCATTAACTGGGGACGGCTCGCTCCCCAAATTGCATATTACTATTCCGCGTATCTGGATATGGTGCGTCAGGGAACGATTCGCCTGGGCGAACCCATCAATGTGGCAGTGCCGACGGGCAATTTCGGCAACATCCTGGCCGCATATTACGCCAAGCTCAGCGGCTTGCCCATTGCGCGCCTCATCTGTGCCTCCAACCGAAACAACGTGCTCACGGATTTCATCCGCACGGGCACATACGACAAAAACAGGCCCTTTTATCTTACTTCTTCGCCCTCGATGGACATTCTGGTATCCTCGAACCTGGAACGCTTGCTGTATCTGCTCTCCGGCAGCGATACAGAAGTTCGCCGCTGTATGGACGCATTAAAGAACGCGGGACGCTATCAGATATCCGAAGAAGTTCTGGCAAAGCTGAACGCGGATTTCGACTGCGGCTTTGCGGACGATGATCAGGCAAGCGAAACCATTGCGCGCACGTATCGGGAAACGGGATATCTGCCGGACACGCATACGGCCGTGGGGATTCGCGTGTACGAGGAATATCGTCAACGCACGGGAGACGACACGCCATCCATCGTGGCAGCCACCGCCAGTCCTTTTAAGTTTTGCCCCAGCGTGCTGAACGCGTTGGGCTTCCCTGTTCCGGAGGGAGACTTTGACCGCATCAACACCTTGTCCGTAAAGACGGGTTTGGCGGCTCCCAGAAGTCTGACCGCGCTGTGCGGCATGCCGGAACGCTTCCCTGGCGTGGTAAACCCGGATCAAATGCGAAATGTGATCGACAGCATGCTGTAATATAGAGAGGCGTATTCAAATGAAGTATATTGTGGTATTGGGAGACGGCATGGCGGATCGTCCCATGGATTCCCTTGGCGGCAGAACGCCCCTGGAAGTCGCGCACAAACCCGGAATGGATTTTTTGGCCCGGCACGGGTCGGTGGGTATGGTGCGCACGATTCCGGAAGGCATGCCTCCGGGATCCGACACGGCAAATCTTTCCGTGATGGGATACGCTCCCCGGAAGTATTACAGCGGCCGTTCGCCCTTGGAAGCGGTCAGCATGGGCGTTCCCCTGGCGGAGGACGACGTGACGTTCCGCATGAATCTGGTCACTCTATCGGACGCTTCCGAATTTTCGGAAAAGACCATGGTGGATTACAGCGCAGGAGAAATTTCCACCGAAGAGAGCGCCCTGCTGGTGCGCGACTTGGAACGGCGCTTTGGCAGTGCAGACATTCACATTCACGCCGGCATCAGTTACCGCCACTGTTTTGTGATGCACCATGCTCTCACCGGCACCGCCCTGACGCCTCCCCACGATATTTCCGGGCAGAAAATTGGCGAATATCTCCCCACCGGGTTGTATGGGCGGCAGCTTTTGTCCATCATGGAAGCTGCCCATGCGTTTTTGAAATCCCACCCCGTCAATCTTGCGCGGGAACAGAAGGGACTGCATCCCGCCAACGCCGTTTGGTTTTGGGGCGAAGGCACCAAGCCCATGCTGCCGGATTTTGAAAAGACATTCGGCGTAAAAGGCGGCGTTATCTGCGCGGTAGATCTCATAAAGGGCATCGGCGGCTGCGCCGGCATGCAAACGCCCTTTGTGCCCG
The DNA here is from genome assembly GCA_029218505.1 of Eubacteriales bacterium. Taxonomy (GTDB): domain Bacteria; phylum Bacillota; class Clostridia; order Christensenellales; family Aristaeellaceae; genus SUG1456. The sequence goes on from JAQXRL010000339.1 coordinate 6,588, forward strand.
GCGCAACCGGCGGCATGCGCACGGATTTCGCCGCCAAAGGCAGGGCCGCCTTGCAATTGCTGGACGACGGCTGTGACTTGGTGTATATCCACGTGGAAGCGCCAGACGAGAGCGGCCATCATGGCGATGTTCGTTGCAAAATTGACGCCATTGAGGCCATTGACCGGGAAATTCTGGAGCTTTTGATGGCGGAACTGTCTGCCAGGGGCGAAGCTTACCGCATTCTCCTGACGCCGGATCATCCCACTCCGATTGCAATCCGCACCCACACGCCGGATCCAGTACCCTTCGTTCTCTACGATAGCACCCGGGACGCAGCTCCTTGCGCGGAAACATACAGCGAACGCAGCGCGCAGGCCACCGGGCAATTCCTGGAGGAGGGCCCCATGCTCATGCAGCGGCTGATTTCCGGAAACTTCTGATGCAAACGGAAACTTCATATATTTATGCTTGATGTTTGCATATATTTCCAATATGATGGGAATATCAAGACAATGGAGTGATTACCATGCAAAAGCAGCCCTTTGTTGGCGCAGAAAAACTGCGCGAAATCATTTCGGTCTATCCCACGCCCTTTCATCTGTATGATGAACAGGGGATTCGGGAAACGGCGCAGAAGCTGCAAAAATGTTTTTCCTGGAACAAGGGGTTTCGGGAATACTATGCGGTAAAGGCATGTCCAAACCCATTTATCCTTACGCTGCTGAAGCAGGAAGGATGCGGCGTAGACTGCTCCTCCATGACGGAGCTGATGTTGGCGGAACGCTTGGGGTTTTCCGGCGACGATATTATGTTTTCCTCCAATCAAACGCCTGCCGGGGAATATGAATATGCCAGAAAATTGGGCGCCATCATCAATTTGGACGATCTGACCCATATCGATTATTTGCGGGAACACGGCGGCATCCCGGAAAAAATCTGTCTGCGCTACAATCCTGGCGGAGAACTGCACATCGGCAATACTTGCATGGGGCAACCGTGGGACGCAAAATTCGGCATGACGCGCACCCAGATTTTCGAAGCAATTCGCCGCTTGAAGGCGGAAGGCGTAAAGCAATTTGGCCTGCATTCCCTGCTGGCCAGCAATTCGTCGGATGAAATGTATTATCCCACCGTTGCAAAAATTCTGTTCAAGCTGGCACGAGAAGCCCACGAAATGATCGGCGTAGATTTCTTCATGATTAATCTGTCCGGCGGCATCGGAATTCCCTATCGCCCACAGCAGCAGGAAGCCGACATCGAACTGATTTCCGACGATGTACGGCGGCTTTACAAGGACATGCTGGTCCCCGCAGGCATGGACAACGTAATGGTGGCCACGGAGCTGGGTCGCTATATGACGGGTTCTCATGGCTGTCTGGTGTCCACGGTGGTGCACGAAAAGCACATCTACAAAGAGTATATCGGGCTGGATGCATGCGCTGCAAACCTTATGCGTCCCGCCATGTATGGCGCTTATCACCACATTACCGTGGTTGGCAAGGAAAACATGCCTTGCGATCATATTTATGACGTCGTAGGATCCCTGTGCGAAAACAACGATAAGTTCGCCGTGGACCGGCCTTTGCCGGAGGTAAGCATTGGAGATATCATGGTCATTCACGATACCGGCGCCCACGGTTACTCCATGGGGTATAACTACAACGGCCGTCTGCGCTCGGCGGAGATCCTGTTGCATGCTGACGGAACCTTCTCCTTGATCCGGCGGGCGGAAACACCCAAGGATTACTTCGCCACCTTCGATTGTTTTGATATTCTTTCCGGCATTTGAACGCCTTTCAGAAGCATTTTCTGTTGCGTCATGCGCGCCTTTCCACGCGCATGGCGCTTTCAGTTTGTCCAAAAGGATGCGCAGAACGGCATGAAAAAGTCGGAAGGAGACGGCGTGCGCATCGCTTCCCGCATCAAAACATTGTCC
>JAQXRL010000340.1 GCA_029218505.1 Eubacteriales bacterium
AAATGGGCAAAGATCTGCGAACACATTATCCGCCATTACAATGAAGGCTGGGCAAACGGCGGCCATTACGGCATTCGGTTTTGGGAAATATGGAACGAACCGGATGGCGGCGCGAACATGTGGACGGATGGAACGGCGGAAGATTACTATGAAATGTATTGCGTTGCTTCAAAGGCAATTCGCGCTGCTTGTCCGGATGTTTTTGTTGGCGGATATGCGGCTACTAGCGTTTACAAAGAAGAATTCGTAGAGGGGTTTTTTGAGAAAATTCGTGCAGAGGGAGCCCCGTTGGACTTTTTCTCCTATCACAAGTACAGCCAGGGAAGCAATTGCAGAGAATACGTCGACGATGCGGCAAAGGCCCGGGAATATGTTGTAAACTATGGGTATCCTAACGCGCTGATCATTTGCGATGAATGGAATTACGTCGTTGATCAAACGGCTTGGGATTCTTTGAGCCCATTGAGCCAGAAAACGCCCATGATGGAACGACGCAGATGTTATCAAGCAATGAAAGATATGCCAGGGGCGTCCTTCTGTGCCGCAACGATGACTTGCATGCAGAATTCCGAAGTGGACATTGCAGCGTATTATGATGGCCAGCCCCACATGCTTTGGTGCGGATTGTTTGACGCATTTGGCGTGGAACAGAAAACTTTCTATGCGTTTCAGGCGTTTGACAAGTTGTATCGATTGGGAGAGCAACTGAAGGTAACGGGCAATGTTGAAAACTGTTACGCGCTGGCAGCCAAAAAAGAGGATCGAGCATTTGTATTGTTGACGAATCACAATGGTGCAGATTGCGATCTGGAGGTTTCGTTTGCCGGAGAGAGCGCCCAAAAGGTTACGGTCTATTTGCTGGACGATTCACATGATTTGGAAAAGGATCGTGTGGAACACATTGCGGCAAAAGATTTTGAAATGCATGTCTGTCTTGCGCACAACAGCATTGTGCTGTTGGAGCTTGAAGCGGAAAAAGAAAACAAGGAGTGAATGTCTTATGGAATTCAAGGTTTATCAAAAAGAATTGGAACTGCAGTCCAGAGGGTGGATTCCAACCTTCCACGATGTAACGAAGGAAGTTGGCGAAATCGTGCGAATGTCCGGCATTCAGAACGGAACGGTATGCGTGGCGTCTCACCACACCACGTGTTCCGTAATGATTCAAGAATGCTCGCATGACATTGATTCGTTTGACCTGGAATTTTTGCAGCACGATCTGCTGGACATTATGCGCAAGATGATCCCGGATTTCGCGGAAGAGCACCAGTATCGCCATCCTGGTCCGATCCATGCTCAATATGGCCGCTATGTGGATGAGCCCGGAGATTACACCAGCATGAATACCGACGGGCATTTGCGCAGCGTATTTTTTGGCCGCAGCGAGTGCATTACGATCAAGGACGGCCAGTTGGATACGGGTGAATTCGCACATATCTATCTGATCGACTGGGATCACGTGCGCGCGCGCCGCCGTCAGCTGAACGTGACCGTGATGGGTACGACGGAAAGCGTGAACGACCGAAAGTGGAAGGATGGTTCCGTCATCGACACCAAGCGCAAATATACGGACGAAGAAAAAACTTACGATGTACACTTTGACCTTCAGTTAAAGGACCGTATTTGAACCATGAATGCAGAGCAAACAGCATGGCAAGCCGCGCAGAATGCCTTTTTCATTGAAGCCGATGCCGTGGAAAAAGCGCTTGCGAGCATTGACGAAGCCAGTTTTATGCACGCAGTAGAGGTGTTGGCAAAAGCAGAGCGCATTGGCGCGGCGGGTTGCGGACATTCCGGCATTGTTTGCCAACATTTTGCACACCTAATGTGCTGCATTGAGCGCCCTGCGCGCTTTATATCACCCGCTGAAGCGGTGCATGGGGCTACAGGGTTTTTGAAAAAAGGCGACGTCATGGTGCTGGCGTCCCGCGGCGGCAAGACAAAGGAATTGTTGCCTGTATTGGAAATCTGCCAGAAGAAGGGTGTAACGATTATTTCGGTCACGGAGAATCTGGATTCTCCTTTGGCCAAGGGTGCGGACATTGTCATTTCCATGTCTGTGACCAAAGAAACGGACCGATACAACGCGCAGGGCACAACTTCGACTACCGTGCTCAGTGTGATTTTTGATGCGCTGCAGGCAGCGCTGATCGAGATCACGGGCTATCAGAACGAACAATTTGCCCTGATTCATCCGGGCGGAGCTGTCGGTGAACGGCTGAATTCCCATTAAACCTCGCTTTGCCCAATGGACTGCCATCCATTTATGGAAAAATATATCCGGATGCCAGTTCGAAGGAGGCGCTTGTATCAACGACGATATGCGTGAAATTTGAGGGTGCATTGCCGCGCCGGGAAGAATTGAATCCCGGCAGCGAATGGGTGAGAAGGCGTGCGGCCCGAAGAATGGATGCATCTGCGCATTTCTCGGATACACTCGACAGCGTGTGAACGGACCGGCAATCGTCTGTTCTATCAAAATACGGGCAGTTCGCCGCTTTCAGGCTCCTGAATGATTGTAATTCAGGAGCCTTTTTGTGTCCTTGGGTTGGGGCAAAGCGCACAGCACGAATTGCAAAAGGCCAAATCCCGAGCAGATAATGTACAATAAGTTGCGCAAAAAGGAATAGACATGGTA
>JAQXRL010000341.1 GCA_029218505.1 Eubacteriales bacterium
CCGTACCTTCCTGGGATTTCGCCAAGCATCAGCAGCTGGCGCTCCTTGCGGAATCCTCCAGCATTTCTTCCCCGCAGCAGATGGCAATTTTCGATTTTCCGCGGGTGGTTTCCGCCTTTTTGACGTTCAAAAAGCGGTTGCTTCCTTTGCCGGAGGGAACGTTATCGCTGTCCACAGGAGACCAAGGGTTTACCGCATCCATTCAAGGCGGCAATGTGCTCGTATCCGAAACGGTGGCGCCGGATGCCTTACGCTTTTCCATTCCGAACGCCGTTACGGCGCTGTTTTCCCCCTTTGCGCAATCCCTTTTGCCGCATGCGCCCGCCGGTTGGTTGCCGCTTCCCTTTGCGCTGCCTGTCGCGGACGAATTTTGATCTGCTTTTTCAGGGGATCGCGTCTGCCGAAGAAGCATAACGCCAGATCTTTGCTTCAGACATCCGCTTTTTCGGGGGCGGCATTGCATTTCGTCTTGCGCCATCTTGATGTTTCGCCGTTCCTGTTGGCGCCATATCCACGATGTGGCGCCATACTTTTTGCGAAATGGTTTTCTCGATGTCCTAAGTTCGGCTGGCGGTTTTGTATCGCCTGTCCGGCGAACAAAGCAAAAACATCGCCTCGCTCATCAAACGCATGATGAACGGGGCGATGTTTCGCATTGGTGTTTATACGTTCACAAACGCATTGTAGATGGCGCGCAAGGCAATCTCAAAATCCGCCACGTCCACGCCAACGATGATGTTTAGCTCGCTGGAACCTTGATCGATCATGCGCACATTGACGTTGGCTTCATACAGCGCCTGAAACAGTCGCGCAGCCGTACCACGCGTGCGCACCATACCGTATCCCACGGTGGCAATCAACGCCAAACCGGAACTTGCTTCGATGGAGTCCGGCTGACAGGTTTCCCGAATGCGTTCGATGATTTGATCCTTGCGCTGCTTCAGTTCTTTGTCCGCCACCACAACGCACATGGAATCAATGCCGGAAGGCAAGTGCTCAAAGGAAACGCCGAAATCCTCCAAGGCCTGCAAAACGCGCCTGCCAAAGCCCAATTCCGCGTTCATCATCGCCTTTTCCACGGAAATCAGGGTAAAATCCTTGTGGCCCGCAATCCCGGTAATGGGATGCCGGTAGCTGACCTCGCTGGGCTGGGCGACGATCATGGTGCCGGGATGGCTGGGATCGTTGGTATTGCGAATATTGGTGGGAATGCCCGCCTTGTGCACGGGAAAAATCGCATCCTCGTGCAACACGGTAGCGCCCATGTAAGATAACTCCCGCAATTCCCGATATGTCAGTTGCTCAATGCTGCGGGGATTTTCCACGATGCGCGGATCCGCCATGAGAAAGCCGGAAACATCCGTCCAATTTTCATAAAGATCCGCACGAGCTGCGCGCGCTACCACCGCCCCGGAAATATCGCTGCCGCCGCGGGAGAACGTGCGCACTTCACCATTGGGAAATGAACCGTAAAAACCGGGAATCACTGCGTGTTGATGCTTGGCCAATTCTTCGCCCAACACCTCGTTGGTCCACTCTGCAGCAAAATTCCCCTGGCGATCGAATTTGATCACGTCCTTCGCGTCAATGAAATCCCACCCCAGGTAATTGGCCAAAATCACGCCGTTGATGTATTCGCCCCGGCTGGCGGAATAATCCGGACTTTTTGCGCGTCCAATGCCCTTGCGCACCTCGTCCAGCAACCCGTGAATATCAAAATCCAGGTTCAAGTCCTGCACAATTTCCATATAACGCTGTGCGATGCGATCAAAAACCTCGTCATAGGACTGTTCCCGCTCCGCCAAGGCATAACATTGATAGAGCATATCCGTAATCTTTATGTCGCTGGAATTCCTCTTTCCGGGTGCGCTGGGCACCACATAGACCCTGCGGGGATCAGCCAGAACAATTTCTTTTACTTTGCGAAACTGGCTGGCATCCGCCAAAGATGAGCCGCCAAATTTCGCCACTCTGATTCCCATGGTGTATCAACCTCCGCACAAACGTATTGTATTTCAGCAAATATAAAATATTATATGCGCGGCAAGGCGCGCTCGTCAAGGGTTTTTCCGCCCTTCAGCGCGCCTTTTCCGCCGCAATTTTCGTTAATTTTGAAATCGATCCAACAGTTCCAGCAATTCTTCCCGCCCGGTTCCGTCCTCCGCGGAATATTGCAGCACTTCCCAAGGCTGCACCGCCAGCTTTCGACAAATCGCGGGAATCAAACGGCCGCGCGCCGCCTTGGACAGTTTGTCCGCCTTGGTCGCCACCACCGTAAAGGGAATGCCATAGTGCCGCAAATATTCCACCATCATTTGATCGTTGAGATTCGGTTCATGGCGAATGTCTACAAGGCAAAGCACCTGCCGCAGATATTCGGAATCCCGCAGATATCCCTCGATCATTTTCGCCCAACCGTCCCGCTGCTCCTTGGGCGCCTTTGCGAATCCGTAGCCTGGCAAATCAACCAAAAACATCGCGTCATTGACGGCATATACGTTTATCAGTCGCGTCTTGCCGGGTTCCGCAGAAGTGCGCGCCAGCTTGCCGTTGCCGGTCAGGCTGTTGATCAAAGAAGACTTTCCCACATTGGATTTTCCCGCCATGGCAATTTCCGGCAGCCCCCTGCCGGGAAAATCCTGCAATCGCGCCATGGACGCAACGAAGCGAGCGTTCTTGATGGTAATCATATCGCAATCCTCATGGCTGGCTGGCGCGCTTCAGGCAATACCGCAGCAATCGCATCATCCACGCGATCCAAAAACGCAATGCTCATCTTGCCGCGAATGTCCTCGTCGATTTCCTCCAAATCCTTGCTGTTTTCCCGGGGCAGCAGGATCTTGACAATGCCCTGTCGATATGCGGCGAGCAGCTTTTCTTTTACGCCGCCAATCGGCAACACCTTTCCCGTCAGCGTGATCTCGCCGGTCATGGCAAGATCGCACCGCGCGGGAATTCCGGCCGCAGCAGACAGCACCGCGCACGCCATGGCCGCGCCTGCAGAAGGTCCGTCCTTTGGCACCGCGCCCTCCGGCACGTGAATGTGCAAATCGTGGTTGGCAAAAAAGTCATCCGGCACGCCATATTGGGCCATCCGCGCGCGCACCACGCTTACGGCTATCCGCGCAGATTCCCGCATTACGTCGCCCAGCTGGCCGGTAATTTCAATGCCGCCCTTTCCCGGCAAGGTCAGCGCCTCAATCGGCATCACTTCGCCGCCCACGCTCGTCCATGCCAACCCGTTCACCACGCCGACGCACGGTTCCTGCTCCGCGCTCTGGCGCAAAAATCTGGGCGCACCCAAATATTTTTTCAAATCATCCGTTCGAACGCGCACGCATTCTTCTTCCGGGTGTTCCAAAAGCTCCAGCGCGGCCTTTCGGCAAAGCCTTGCCAGCATGCGCTCCAGCGTTCGCACGCCGGACTCCCGCGTGTATTGATCGATGATGGCCCGAAGCGCCGGCGCGCCCACTTTGAGTTTTTCTTTGGACATGCCGTGCGCCTGAAATTGCTTGGGCAGCAAATGTCCGCGGGCAATCTTCACCTTGTCCTCCAAGGTATAACTGGGCACTTCAATGATTTCCATTCGATCCAACAGCGCGCGGTCTATGGTATCCGTACCGTTTGCGGTGGTAATGAACAGCACCTTGGACAAATCATAGGGCGCTTCGATATAGTGGTCGCGGAAGCGGCTGTTTTGTTCCGGATCCAAAACCTCCAGCAACGCGCTGGCCGGATCCCCGCGGAAATCTCCGCTCATCTTATCGATTTCGTCCAACAAGAATACCGGGCAAGCGGACTTGCACTGTCGAATGGAAGAAATAATTCTGCCGGGCATCGCCCCAACGTATGTGCGCCGATGCCCCCGGATTTCGGCTTCGTCGTGCATTCCGCCCAAGGACATCTGGGCAAATTCCCGATTGAGCGCTTTTGCCACAGAACGCGCGATGCTGGTCTTTCCCACGCCTGGCGGACCCACCAGACAGATGATGGGACTTTTCAATTTCTCATTGGATGCAAGCACCGCCAGGTATTCCAAAAGGCGATCCTTCACATCGCGCATGCCATAGTGATCCGCTTCCAACACTTTCCGCGCCCGGGCGATATCCACCTTGGGTGGCTTTGCTTCGCCCCAGGGCAATTCCAGCATTGTTTCAATATAGTTTTCGCTGATGCTGCTCTCCGGCGCATTGACGGACGTGCGAGCCAAACGCTTCAGTTCTTTCTCCACGCGGTCACGGGCTTCGCCAAAGATGGGCGACTGCCGCAATTTTTCCCGGTAAGCACGAATATCCTCGTCATCATCCTCGCCCAGTTCATCCTGAATCGCATGAATTTGCTCCCGCAGGTAATAATCATGGTTGGCCTTTTCCATGTATTCCCGAACGCGGCCGTTGATTTTTTCCTCCAAACGATCCAATTGGCTTTCTTCCGCCAGCAAGCGGGACAACGTCATCAGCCGCACGCCGGTATCAGCGCACTCCAATACCGCCTGTTTGCTTTCCAGGCTGGTTAAAACGTTTGCCGCAAGAATATCGCACAGCGTATTGGGGTCGCGTTCCCCTTCCAGCGCCTGTCTGAGTTCCGCAGGCACATTGCCCCGTTTGGATGCAATGCTTAAGGCCAGCTTGCGCAATGCGCGCATGTAAGCCTTGCCTTCAATTTCGCTGGCAATCGGTTTTACCGTGAGGGGAATAAATTGCGCCTGTTGCATGGTTTCGTCTTCCACGACGCCCACCAAAAGCGCGCGATATTCTCCCTCCACCAGCGCGCGTATGCTGTTGTCCGGCAAACGCAACAGCTGGCGCACCGTCACCACGGTTCCCACGGAATAGAGATCCTCCATGCCGGGCCGCTCCACAGAAGCATCCCGTTGCGCAACCACAAACAGATGCTTCTCCCCCGTTTGCATGACGCCCTCCACCGCCACGATGGATTTTTCCCGCGCCACATCCAGCGTCGTTACCGTGCTGGGGAATACCAGCATGCCGCGCAAGGGCAGCAATGGCAGCAGAGTTTCGTTCTTCGTTTCATTCTCGTACAACAACATATCTCCTCCGGGTCTTGTGGTTTTTTCCTGTGTGTATTTTGCACATACGGAACACAAGCAGAAACGTATTTCCCAAGACGCAAGCCGCTTTTCAGCGTATTTCAGAATCCTTCTTTATCATTATACTGCATCACCGTAAAAAATCAAGGCATATCGGGCTGGTGATTTCAACCACGGAAAAGCCGTCCGGCGAACCGGGCGGCTATGACACTGCAGCAAACGAAAAAACTATTCGTCGTCTTCTTCGTCTTCTTCGAATTCCTCATCGTCCAAATCGTATTCATTTTCAACGATCTCGATGAGCTTTTCCGCCAGCGCTTCATCCACCGGCTCGAATTCTTCCTCGTCTTCGCCCACAGGGTTCACTTTCATGATATACGCGTCCCGTTGGCGCCCGCAAGCATCACAGCTTTCCTCTTCGCAGGAATCGCATGCATCTTCTTCCTGCACATCCGCCAGCAGCGCATACTCCTGGCCCTCATAAAAGAAATAATCGAGCACCTCCATGGTCAACTCGTTGCCATCGTCATCCTGGAACACGACGAGATCCATATCGTTTTCCATCCCGCTCGCTCCTTTTTTTCCAGATACAGGAATATTCACGCCTGTCCTTTATTATTATATCCGCATTTCAGAGAAAAATCAACAGAAAATTCATGCATAAACATTGCCGCATAGGGTTTTTCGGTGTAAAATTAAGGCGAAGTATACACAGATCGAGAAACCGGAAGGTGGTTGTTCCCATGATTCGCGGCAAATATCTTTCTTCCATGGATGACATTTCCCCTGTCCTGTCCCTTCGCGCCGCCATGCTGTCTCCGGAAGACCCTGAGGCAACCCGGGACGTTCACGATGAAATGTGCTTTTACGCCCTGGCGCTGGACGACGATGGCAATCCCAAGGGAACGGGGCGCTTGTATCTGGACGAGGACGCACGCTTCCGTTTGGGAACAATTTGCGTGCTTCCCGAAGCGCGCGGAAATGGTCTGGGCGACCTGATTGCGCGCATGCTGCTGTTTCGCGCGCTGGATCTGAACGCCGCGTCCGTGCGCGCAGTTTGCCCCGTAAACGCCGTGGGCTTTCTGCTTCGATACGGCATGCATCCCGTGGGTGAAGTGCTTTTCTGTCATGGCACGGCTTGCCGAATGATGGAAGCAGCCGCAGAGGAAATCAATCTGGAAGGCTCCTGTCATCGAAACGGCCGCTGCAACGGCTGTTCTGCCGAGGACTGCGCCAATTGTCCATCCGAGGCCAAATAGCCGTTCTTTAACGATTTACTTCTCTGCGATATTCCCCCGGAGAGCGGCCTGTCTCCATGCGAAACAGCTTTCCGAAATAACTGGGATCCGCGTAACCGCTCATTTTGCCAATTTCTTCTATGGAGAAGGTCGTGTATCGCAAAAACTGCTTCGCCTTTGCAATGCGGATGCGTTTTAATTGTTCCATCACCGTGTGCTTTTGCTCTTTTGCAAACTGCCTGCACAAGGAATACCGGTTCATTTGAACCGCTTCCGCAACTTCATCCAGCGTGACCGGTTCTGCAAAATGGGTTTCCAGGTATTGCAGAACCCGGAACGCCAGCGTCGCGTTGGGCGCAAACTCCGTCCCCAGCCATTCCGTCAACCATGTGTACCCCGCGGCAGAACGGGAAATGATCGTGCTGTTTCCCGCGCATAATTCGCCCAATTCCGTCGTGGACGCGGAAAGCGCCGGCGTTACGTGAAAGAAAAACGCTTCCGGAACGCGATAGTATTCCAACACGCCTTCTCCCCCCAAAAACGTCACCCATCGCGTGGCGAGGCCGTGTTCGCCCGCCTCGTAGCTATGGGGCACATCCTTCCGGCAAAACATTCCCTCGCCCGGGCCAAGCCGCCGCGTCTGACCGTTTGCCACAAACAATCCCTCGCCTTGTTCCACCCAAATGACATGATGATATACAAAGCCTTCCGGGCGCCGCATCGAGCCCTGCGTTGGGCTTCTGCCAATGGTACACAGCACAAACGCCAGCGGACAAACCGCGCCGGCATCCAGGTAATCCTTCCGTATTTCCGCAAACATCATCAATATCCTCATAGTTGCACAATATATTAAGATTGATTTCGCGTAGTGCATGCAATATAATTATATCATGGAACTGCGGGAAAGGAAACCCCAGCAGGAGAAAGGATGGAGCAAACATGCGGAAAATTCGTTTGGGACTCATTGGCTGCGGAGGCAGGGCCGGCGCTCACATGAATTCTTTTGAACAAATGGAGGACGTGCAAGTTGTTGCCGTGGCGGATCCCGTGGAGGAGCGCCGCTTGGCTGCGGCAAAGCGCTTCGGCTGCGATCGCATCTACCAGGATCATCACGAATTGTACGCCCATGAAGACGCCTCTACGCTGGATGCGGTCATCATTGCCATTGAACCCACCGCGCATGACGGCGTGGAGGAAACCGCCATTGATATGGGCTTGCCCTTCATCATCGAAAAACCCATGACTGTCGACCTGCGCCAAGCGGAGGCCATTGCCCGCCGCGTGGAAGAAACGGGATTGATTACATCCGTGGGATTCCAGGATCGTTACCTGGATTTGATGGACATCATCAAGGCGGAATTGCCCAAGCACAAGACGGGCGGCCTGGTATATGGTTCCTGGATCGGCGGGATTCCGGGAGTCTGGTGGTGGCAGAAAAAATCCACTTGTGGCGGTCAGCTGGTGGAACAAAACATTCACCTGTTGGACGGTCTGCGCTATCTTTACGGCGAACCCCTGTCCGTATATGCCACCTGTTCCCGGGGCATTGTGCAGCCCGGCGTGGACGCGTCTGCCGAATACGACACGGACGACCACTCCACGGCGGTGATTCGCTTTGCCAACAACGTAACTGCCACGCTGGTAAGCGGATGCTATTGCAAGGGCATACGTCCTCACAACGGCCTGCTCATCACCTTGGACGATATGATCCTGGATTATCGTCTGCGCAACAATTTGATTCTGCGCACGGTCAACGAAACCCGCGACATCAACCGTCAAGTAGATCAAACCTATTTGCTGGATCGGGCATTCATCAATGCCGTCCAGACGGGAGACGCTTCCGGCATTCGCTCTCCCTATGGCGACGCGCTGAAATCCCTCAAACTCGGCTTCGCCGCAAATGAATCCATGGAAAGCGGCCAAGTAATCTATTTCTAAGCATAAAACACGAAAGGAAGAAAAATCATGAGACTTTGCGTACCGATACCCTGTTTTTTTCCAAAGATGGATTTTGTCGCGGCGATTCATCGCGTAAAGGCGCTGGGTTTTGACGCGGCGGAAACGTATCAATGGAAGGATTTGGATCAGGACGCCGTGCGAAGGGCATGCGAGGAAACCGGCGTGGAACTGTTGAGCATGTGCACCACGGAATTCCGCATGACGGATCCTTCTTTTCGGGAAGCATGGCTGGACGGGCTGCGGGAAAGCTGCGCCGCCGCCAATCGCATGGGCGTAAAGCGGCTGATTACCCAGGTTGGGCCGGATACCGGCGCTCCCCGTGCCCAGCAGCATCAAAGCATCGTGGAAGCCTTGCGCGCCGCCCGGCCGATTCTGGAGCGCAGCGGCGTTACCATCATGATCGAACCGCTGAACACCTTGGTCAATCATCCCGGCTACTATCTCTGGTCTGCGGTGGAAGGCTTTGAGATCATTCGGGAGGTAGATCATCCTCTGGTAAAAGTGGTGTATGACATCTATCACCAACAGGTGATGGAAGGCAACATCATTCCCAACGTAACAGGCAATCTGGATTGCATTGCGCATCTGCACAGCGCAGGTCATCCCGGCCGCAACGAGCTGCAATACGGCGAAAACGACTACAAGGTCATCTTTGCCGCCATCGACAAGGCGGGTTACAAAGGCGCCTGCGGTCTGGAATACCATCCGCTGATGCTGCCGGAGGAAAGCCTGATGGAAGCCAAGCGCATTTATGGCGAATCTGAAGGCCGGACGGCAGCGCGGCAATAATGGCTGCGCGCATGCCGTCCGCCCCGACGGAACAGCGTCCCAGCGACGGCTTTGTTCTCGCCTTTTGACATCATCGGAAATGCCTGCCATGGAGACGCGCCTCCCTGGCAGGCATTGCTTGTTCGCCAAACCGGCGCAAAACCCTCCAGTTCAGCGGGGCGCATCAAGAAAAAGCGTTCGCAAAAGACATGGAGCCACACCGCAGATGTGGCTCCACTGTAAATCGGAAGAGATCGAGATTGTACAAGACAGAATGGAATGCATCCCCAAGCATGGGACGGGCCTTCATCTCCATGTCATTTGGGAGTGCATCCACAACGGATCGGTCAAACCAACCTTCAACAG
>JAQXRL010000342.1 GCA_029218505.1 Eubacteriales bacterium
CTGCCATGGCGCGAATGTCCTCCGGCAAGGCATAATCCCGCCCGGCCAGAGCCGCTCGAGCCTGGGTCGCCTTATACAGCGCAATGGCGCCCCGGGTGGATACGCCCACGGCAAACTGGTCCGTCCGGGTGCGTTCCACCAGATCCATCAAATACCCCTGCACCTCCGCCGTCATGCGCACCTGCCGGTATGCGCCCCGCACATAAGCGGTTTCTTCCTCCGTCACCGCCTGTTCCATGCCCGAAATAATATCGATGGTACTGTTTCTGGCCAACACGCTCAGTTCCTGTTCCCGCGTCATATAGCCCAGAGACAGCCGCATGAAAAAGCGGTCGATCTGCGCTTCCGGCAGCGGAAACGTGCCGTAGGATTCCAGGGGATTTTGCGTGGCCATCACCAGAAATTTTTCCCCCAGAGGATAGCTTTCCCCATCCACGGAAATTTGCCGCTCCTCCATCGCCTCCAACAGGCTGGATTGGGTTCTGGGCGTGGCACGGTTGATTTCGTCCGCCAGCACAACATCCGCAAACAGCGGCCCCTTTCGGAATTCAAACTCGCCTCTCTTTTGGTTGTAGAAATTGATTCCCGTCAAATCCGACGGCAAAAGATCCGGCGTAAACTGCACTCTGCTGAAACTGCCCCCCACGGCCTTCGCAAAAGCCCTGACCAGCATTGTCTTGCCCGTTCCCGGCACGTCTTCCAGCAGTACATGGCCTGAACACAAAAAACAGTTCAGCACCATTTCAATTGTCTCATCCTTGCCCACAATGGCTTTCGAAACCGCCCCCACCACCGCGTTTCTGTATTCGACAAAACGACTTGTGTCCATCCTTTGCCCGCCTTTCCGTATTTCACATTCTTCATCATAGGTTTTTCCAAAGATTTTGTCAATAGATCGCCGCCATGTCATAATTTGTTTACACTTTTGCCGCATATTTGCACGGTGACACAACGGGTAGGGTATGATACAATATAAGAAGCGATATATTTTTTATGTGGAAGGATCGATTGACGTGGCAAAAAAGACCTCTGCTCGCTCCAAGGGATACCGCAAGTATGTAAAGAAGCCCAAAACCCTGTCTGCCAGCGATTGGAAGAAGATTGGCATTGGCGCGGCAGCGCTGGCAATCATCATCCTGTTGGTTGCGTTGTTGTACGACGACGGTTCCCTGAAGGTAAAAAACGATAAGGTTGTGGTAAGCGGAGAAAATCCGTTGGTGCTGGACGTAAGCGAAACCAGTTCCAAGCACAAATACTACAAGCTTGGCGAAGTGCGTCCCATTGAAGGGTTTAGCCTGTCGGAAGTTTCTCATATTACCGACGAGAACGAATTCCTGTATTTCTTTGCGCCGGACGATGCTGAAGCCAGCGAAATCAATGAATATTATGTAGGCACATGCCAGGGCACATATTCCGAAATGCCCGGCAAGACCATGAGCACCATTGCCGCGTACATGACGGAATGCCAGATGGGCGAAGCCGTGCAAACCCAGCTGGGCGGTGTGGACGTAGCCTACTATTCCTACGTATATGCCCGCACAGATCCGGAGGATGCGGAAACCATCATCGGTTATTCTCAGTGCCTGACTGCCTATGCGCCCAGCGAGCGGAAAAATGGCAGCATTCTGATTGCCGCTACGCGTGAAATGGACACCGCCGAGGAGGCCGTGGAAGAATCCGTGCTTGTGGATTATTTAACCCAAATCGTTCAATCCGTTTCTGTGGGCAAAGATAGCAAATAGCCCGCCGACAGTGCGGCCGGCTTCACGGCGATTGACGGGCATTCCCGCCGGTCATTGTCGCAGCAGAAAGATCCCAAGACCGCCGGTCTTGGGATCTTTTCCTTGCAACGCCCATCGAATTCAGCACTCCATATCACTACCAGCGCCGACTCCTGTTCCCGGCAAGCGCGTTTCCGCGTCTTGCGGCGCACCGTTCGCCGCCAGAATGACCCCCGTTCCCGGCAAGCGCGTTTCCGCGTCTTGCGGCACATCGTTTCGGCGCTTGCACGGCCACAATTCCCGGAAAATACAGTTCCGGCGACCATTCGTGACGGTCGCCGGAACGGGAATTTGTGTGGGCCGTTGTCTTTGGCCCACACAAATGCTGGCGCGAGCAAACGTCAGCGTTCAAAAATCACCGCAGCATCGTTTTGGGGATATACCTGCACATTTTGCACGTATCCACCGCTGCTGGACATATTGGACGCCAGGTTGAGATACCACATTACGCGTTTGGATGTATATAGCCACAATTCGTCCAGCGTCAGCTTGCGGTCAAAATCCATGTCTGCCCGCATGGCGCTGCGCAAATTCTTGTCAATGCTCCAGCCTGCGGCATCGCATAACGCCCGCGCAAACACCGTAGCCATGCGTTCCTCTGTCGCCGTGCCGGAAAAGCCAACGCGATAACTATCCTGATCCAATGCAGCGCTGGCCAATACTTTGTACTTGCTGGAACCAAATACGCTGTCTCCCACATATCCGGAAAACGCGGAAATCACCCCTGCGTTAAAATCCTCCGGCTGCGTCGCCGCGCCCAACACCCCGCCGCTGCCGCAGCAATCTACAATTACAATTACGCGCCCCTTCACTTGACGCAGTTCCCGTTCCAAATCCCGAGCACTGATTTCCGAACCATCCGACATTTGTAAAAACGACATTCCATGGCGATAATATCCATGGCAGGTGATGTACAACAGGGAAGTGTCCCGTTCCTTTGCTTGGGCAAACGCCGTTCGAATGGCGGAAAACACGCCGCTTGCGGACGCGTCATACAGCGTGCTTGTCTGAAAGGTTCCGCCTTCCAGCGTAAGTTCCGCCAACATTTGCTCAATGCTGCGAATGGAATTTGCGGATCCAGTGCGGTCAACCTTGTCGTCCGTATAAGCCTGTTCCCCCACCAGCAACGCATACAGCCCCGGCGACGCTCGTTTGACATTGACCTCCACCACATCTTCATAACCGCCATCCAACGTCTTTACGGTAATGGTGGTCTTGCCCTGCTTCAATCCCAGAACCACGCCCGCATTGTTGACCCGCGCAATGCTGGGATCAGAGGAAACGTATGTGACGCTGCGATTTGTAGCATCCTGGGGATAATATTCCAACATCAGCGCCGCCTGCTCCCCTGCCCGAAGAGACACGCGGCTCGTCTCAAACGCAATGCCGCTCAAAGGAACCCTTTCCACCGTTACTTCGCATACCGCCTGAATGCCGCCATAGACCATGGCCGTGATTTCCGCCTTGCCAGCGGAACGCGCCGTCACCACGCCCGACTGGGTAACGCCCGCCACGTTTTCGTTGGAGCTTCTGAAATAACAGCCGGAAAAGGCATCCTGGGGTTCGATCTCCACCGTCAGGTTTACTACCTCGCCCTTGTTCAGCGTTACGCTGGACATGGACAGGCGAACGCCCTCCGGCTTGGTTGCCGCGCCATCCCGCACGACATCCAGTTCGTACTCTCCGGTGGTCGCACTGTCCTCGGCAGACACGCGCACATAATATGTCCGTTGCGCTTCCAGCGTCGTAAAAATCGCCGTGCCGCCGGATTCCCCCGAGGTCATCCTGCTTAGTTCTCTGCCCGCATCATCCATCAACACACATTCCAACCGCAACCCTTGATCCTTGGGCAACGCATAAACAACCGCCAGCCCATCCTGCTGCGAAACAAAACGATACCAGTGTACGTCTCCCGCCAAGGCAATCAATTTGGAATATCCATCGCCTTCGTTGATCTCCAAAGGCTTGCCAAAACAGCGGCTCAGCGTATCCCGGGAAACTTCCAATACGGCGTTCCCCCAACCTTTCAATTCCAACACGCATTCCGCGCCCGCAATCAGCCGCGCGGACAACGCGTCTCCGCCTTCCGCCATCGGCACTCCGTCCTGATACAAAGCCGTTTCTGCCGAAAATCCCCAGTCATCGGCCGGCAGCAGATTCACGGCATAAACGTTGTTTACCTCCGGAGAAAACTGCAGCCGCTGCACTTCTTCGGATAACGTCACCGGCAAGCGTTGACCAATCGCAAATGCCGTCGATTCCCCAAGCGCGCCAAATGCGCCGGCAATCATTGCCGACGCAGCCAGCGCCATAAGAACCTTCCCCAGCCATTGTTTCATTTCTTTTTTACTCCGCGGCCAGATATTCCAGCCGCACATAGCCTTCGAATTCTGCCGTTTTGATCTTCACCCAGCCGTCTCCCGCATCGCCTGTCACGATCACGCGGCGCCCATTTTCCATCGTAGCCAGCACCTTCGCGGCGGTGGTTGGCTGCTGCCGCACGTTCAGGGAAGATCCAGACGTCACCACTACCCTGGCGTAATATTCGCCTTCCGACAAATCCGGCAGCGGAGCAGGCGTCGGCGTGGGCGTGGGCTCCACGCGCAGATACCCTGCGCTGACCGGAAGCGCATCCAGCTGCTCCAAGGGCTTTCTCTGCCAGAAAATTCGCTCCAACGTCATGCCCGGATAATAGAAATTCAAGATTTCCAGATACGTCTTGCCATACGCGCCGGCCATCTGCTGTGCGCCTCGCTGGCTCATGCCCACGCCATGGCCAAACCGGCGCAAGGAGATGCTGTATCCGCTTTCGTTTTCCTCTACCGACACCAATTCCACATCCGACGCGCTAATGCCCAGGCCCAGGCCATCCTTCAATTCCTCGAACACGGACAGCGTCACCGAATATTCGCCCGACAGCGTCTGCCAATCTCCATTGCCATACATGTATTCTTTGCCCAACAACCACCGCCGCAGCGCTCCAATGCCAAACAGCGACGCTTGTCCGGCTTCATCCTGGGGCGCCTGGGTCGTCAAAGGTTGCGTCGTATCTCCGCTCTGGGGATAATATCCCGGAATTTTCGCCTTGGCCGTGAGGGTAAAGCGCAGCGTGCGATACATCAAACTGCCCTGGGCGTTGGGATTTTCCGGCACGATGGACAAAATTTCCCCAAGATCCAGTTCCGCATAGGTCACGCCGGCTTCCGCCACCGCAGCCCGCAGCTTCTCCATCAACATCTCCCGCAGGGCCGCGTTGCCCGTGCCGTCCCGGGCAATGGCCGCGGTGCTCACCCGGCTGCTGGGGTTTTCGACATCGTACGGATCCTCTCTTCGGGCAAGATATCCAAAATCTCCGCCGGAACCCCATACATCCGAAGGCAGCGCCGTTTGGCCGCCATTGGACGCGGTATAATAACATGTGGCGAACCCGCCCTGATACGTTCCCACCACGCCGCAGGTGGCATCCACCGCCGCGATAATGTTTTCATATGCGCCGTCAAAGCCCTTGTACACCTGATCCGCAGTCGTATCCACCAAATCATACGCCCGATCCCCGGCATTCCATTTGCGCTGCATGGCATACGTGCGCGCCGCCACCGCCTGGGCTTTCAGCGCTTCCATGGGAAAGGAATCGCTCATCTCGTATGCCACCACGCCGTAGAGATAATCCTCCACGTCAATGGTCAAAACCGGCATCAATCCGCCATCCGCAGCGGAAACGCTCAAATCGCCCATATACAGCGTCTGCTTTTCGCTTTCCGCAATATACATGCCTGGTTCGCCTTCGTCGTCCGCCTGGCGCGTCAGCGTCAGCGACGACCCCATGTGGATGGTCAATCCGCCGACGCTTAAATACACTGCGCCGCGATACGCGCTCAGCCGAATCTGAGCGCCCCTGGCAAAGCGGAAGCCCGCGTCATGTTCCACCGTATAGACGCCCGCCAGCGTAATATTGAGTTCCGCGGGATTTCCCATGGACTTCAAATATACCCGCAATTGACCATCATCCGCAATTTGAGAAGCCACGGGTTCCGCCGCCACGGGCGTCTGGGTCGGCTGGACTTGCGTTGGCTGCCCAGCGGTCGGTTGAGCCGGCTGCGGCGTCGGTTCCCCAAGCAGCCATGAAAGCGCCAAGCCCGGGCTGGACATGACGCCCAGCGCCAACACCATGATCAAAATCCGAACCCCACATGTTTTCCATGCTTTTCGCATACTTCACTCCTGTACGCCCGTTCTTTTGAAGGAATATTCTTTGGACGCACGATATATGTTTTTTGTTCACCGTCCTGATTCTTGCCAGGTTTTGGGCGGATATACATTCCACCGAAAATCCCCGCTTCACCGTCCGCCGGCGGACGGCGCTGTGCAATCCTTTTTTATTATACCATGATTGCAAGACAAAAAGTTGAACAAAACAGGACAATTGCATGCACCAAAGGCGCTCTTCTTGCGTCAAAAGAGGAGATGGAGTATAATAAATTTGGGAATATGTGCGGTTTGACAGGCCCGCAGGCGATATTTCGCCATTCGCCGCAGACGGCCACGGCTTGCAAATTTGCCATTCAGCCAGAAACAAGCAACTTCAGGAGACATGCATGAGCGATAATTTCTATGAATTGATAGCGCTTGCCGCCCGATATCTGTTCGCGGGATTGATGCTGCTGATCGTCATTCGCGCATGGCGCATCACGATCATCGACAGCCGGCGCGCAGCCAAGTTGCGCCGCTGGGCGCCGGAAACCGGCGTGATCGGCGAAATGCAGGTGCTGGACGGCGATGAAAAGGCGCGCCGCGGCATGGTATATCCCGTGATTCGCGAAGGGATGATCGGGCGTTCCCGGAAATCAGACATTCGCCTGCGCAGTCACAGCGTTCGCCTGCGCCATGCTTATTTCGAAATGGCTTCCGATGGCCTGCATTTGCGCTCCGCCGGCTCCGCGCGCATTTCCGGAGTCAACGGCCGTGCAAAATCCCTGATCCTGTCAGACGGCGGGATCGTGCGGGTGGGCAAAGTGCGTCTGATGCTGGTGCTAACCGACGCCAGCGTTGCGCCGGAAGGGGCAGAATCCACTGCGTCCGAAGCGGAAATTGATTCGCTGTTCCAAGCCGAAACGCCCGTGCAAGGCGTTCCTTCCGCCGGACCGGATGCGCCGGACTCGGATGTGTTTGGCGACAAGGCGGATGATATTCTGTACGGCGAAAACAACGCGCAGGAAGAGGAGTGGTGGCCCCGTGGCTAAGACGAATATTTCCAAGATGCGCCGGGCGTTGATGCGTTCCAACACGCGGCTGCTGCTTTCCGCCGTCATGATCTTTCAGGCCGCCGCGCTGCTGCTGCTGGCGCTGGAGGACAATCCCCTCGACGTTCAGGCTTTGGTGTTGGCCGTGGCCGTGCCTGTCGCCACCATGCTGGTGTCCGTCGTGATGGCAAAAATCTGGCCGGTGGACCGTGCGATCGTCATTATGGCCATGCTTTTGTGCTCCGTGGGCATCATTACCCTGCAAGACATTGCCAGATCCGCCGTTACGCCCCGCAACCAGGCCATTTACGCCTGCGCGGGCATTGTGGCCATGTTCGCCGGCGCCGCGTTCATCCGGTGGTTTACCGCGTGGAAAAAATGGACGCCCTGGCTGATGGCTTTGTGCGTTTTGGCGCTGCTGACCCCGCTGGTGTTTCGGGACAATTCCAAAAACGCCTATAACTGGATTCGCATTGCGGGCATTTCCATTCAGCCTTCCGAATTCATCAAGCCCGCGCTGATTCTGATTCTCGCCTCCGGCCTGTCCAATCATCCGCGCTTCCTAAAGACGCTGCCGACGCTGGGATTCGCGGCGCTTTGCTGCGGCATTCTGTTAATGGAAAAGGATTTGGGCGCGCTGCTTTTGTATTTCCTCACCACCGTATTGATGTTCTTCGTGGCGACGTCCAACTGGTTTCTCACCCTGTGCGGACTGGGCATGGGCGCAGGCTGCGCCGTCATTGCCTATCAAATGTTTGGTTATGTCCGGGAGCGCATCGCCATTTGGCAAAACCCCTGGTCTGATCCGTTGGATGTGGGCTATCAGGTGGTGCAATCTCTCATCGCCATCGGTTCCGGCGGACTGTTCGGCACCGGGCTGGGCCTGGGCATGCCGCGCAACATTCCTCTGTATCATTCCGATTTCATCTTTGCCGCCATCGCGGAAGAATTTGGGCTGATCTTTTCCGTGGGGCTTTTGGCGGTATACGTATTGCTGATTATGCGCGGGCTGATCGTCTCCGCCAACGCGCGCACCAGTTTTCATTCCCTGGCCTCCTTTGGCCTTGTGGCCATGATCGGCCTGCAAACCATGCTGATCGTGGGCGGCAACACCAAGCTGCTGCCGCTGACGGGCGTCACGCTTCCCTTGATTTCCTCGGGTGGTTCCTCTTTGGTCAGCACATTTCTCTCCATGGGCATTTTGCTGGGGATTTCCTCCATGAACGCTCAGGACGAGGCAAAGGACATCGACCGCATTGAATTGGCGGAGGAGGTGTTTTCGTGAAGGAAATCCGGCGCAATTTGCGCATTGTGGGCACGCTGATCGTGTGTCTGTTTCTGGGGCTGGCCGCCTGGTATGCCGCCACGGTATACGACCAGGGCAGCATATGGGCATCCAACGTATACAACCAACGCCTGAGCCGTTCCAACCTGCGCCGGGGCGACATTTTGGACCGGCGCGGCAACATTTTGGCCACCACGGACGAGGACGGCAGCCGCGTATACCTTTCCGACGCCGATGACCGGCGCGCCTTGGCGCACACCGTGGGCGACACCGCCGGCATGTCCGGAACGGGCGTGGAAAATTACTATTCCGCCACGCTGTTGGACGTATCCACATCCCTGACGGATCGATTGAGCGAATTGTTCAGCCATTCCCAGCGCATGGGTTCCAGCGTGCAGCTTACCATCGACGGCCCATGGACCGCCTATGTATCCTCCATTTTCCCCCAGGGCTACAACGGCGCCGTGTGCATCATGAATTACAAAACCGGCGAAATCCTTGTAATGGTTTCCAAGCCGGATTACGATCCATACGCCCTGGCAAACCGCGCCGAGGAGGACGTGGTGGATTCCGCATACATCAATCGCTGCCTGCAGGGGCAGTATGCGCCGGGCTCCGTATTCAAAATCGTCACCTGCGCCTCCGCGCTCACCTATCTGGACGGCATTGAACAGCAAACCATCACTTGTTCCAGTTCCTGGAAATATGAAGGAGGCTCCATCGTCTGCGGCAGCGGCAACATTACCCACGGCAACATCAACCTGAAAACCGCCCTGTCCAAGAGTTGCAACGTCGCCTTTGGCAAAATCGCATACCAATTGGGCTTCGACCGTCTGGGCGCAACGGCGGAAAATTTCGGCTTCAATTACAATTTTCAATTTGACGACCTGACATTGTACAATTCCTCCTTTCCCACCAAATCCGGCAACATGTCTGATCTGGTATGGGCGGGCATCGGCCAATCCACCGTCACGGTGTCTCCCATGCATATGTGCATGATCGCTTCCAGCGTGGCCAACGGCGGCATCATGATGGAACCAAAGCTGGTGAAGGAAATTCGCACGTCTCTGGGCGTCGTTACCAAATCCCTCTCTCCTGCGCCGTTTCGCCGGGTCATGGACGCCTCCGTGGCGGACAAAATCGCGTCCTACATGTACGAAGCGGTGAAAAGCGGCACCGCCACCAAGGCCGCAATTCCCGGCTATACCGTTTGCGGCAAGACCGGTTCCGCGGAAACATCCGACAACAAATCCAAAGCCACCAACGCATGGTATGTGGGATTCTTGTATGACGACAACCATCCCTATTGCATTTCCGTGGTCATCGAGGAAGGCGGCGCCGGCGGCAACATTGCCGCTTCCCTGGCCTCGAAAGCCCTGGCCTACTGCGTGCGCTGATGCAAACGCACATCATTCTCTTCCAGGAGGCATGCATGACCGAAGAACTTCAACTGAAAATCTCCGCCCTGCCGGATTCTCCGGGCTGTTATTTGATGAAATCCCGGGGCGAAATTATCTATGTCGGCAAGGCAAAAAATCTGAAAAACCGGGTGCGGCAATACTTTCATCCATCCAAAAGTCACACGCCAAAGGTGCAGGCCATGGTGGAAAAGGTGGATGATTTTGACATCGTGCTGGTGGACGGAGAATTGGAAGCCTTCATTCTGGAATGCAATCTCATCAAGCGGCACATGCCCCGTTACAACATTCTTCTGAAGGATGACAAACATTATCCTTTCATTCGCATTGACCGCACCCAGCCTTTTCCCACCGTAGACCTGGTTCGCCGGCAGGAAAAGGACGGCGCGCGCTATTTCGGGCCGTATCAGGGCGCAACGGTGGTGCGGGAAGTGTTGGACGTGGCGCGCATGGTGTTTCCCATTCGCACCTGTTCCGGCCCGATTCACCCGGAAAAGCCCCGGCGCCCTTGCATTCATCATCAAATCGGCCAATGCCTGGCGCCCTGCGCCGGAAACGTGTCCCCGGAGGAATACGCCAGGGTCATCGATCAGGTCATGGAATTCTTGAGCGGAAAATACGCGCCCGTACTGGACGCGCTGAAGCGGCGCATGCAGGAAGCCTCCCTGGAAATGAATTACGAGCGCGCCGCCGTATATCGGGATCGCATTCGCGCCGTAGAGGCCGTGATGCAAAAACAAAAAGCCATTTCCACCGCCCAGGGCGACCGGGATGTGATCGCCTGTCTGGACACGGGGCTGGACTGCATGGTGCAATTGCTCCTGGTGCGTTCCGGGCGGCTCATCGGTTCCGAGCACTTCCTGCTGGAAGGCGCCGGCGGCGAAGGCTCCGGAGAGGTGCTCACCCAGTTTCTGTTGCAATATTATGGCCCGGAAAACGCTCCGCCCCAGGAAATCCTGCTGTCCGGCGACCCGCCGGAAAAGGACGTATTGGAACAACTGCTTTCCGAACAGGCCGGCAGGCGGGTCTATTTGCAGCATCCCCTTCGAGGCGATAAGCTGAAGCTCACCCAAATGGCCTTGAAAAACGCCCGGGACGAGGTGGAAAAGCGGGAAAAGCGCCTGCTGAGCAACCGCGAACGCACCACCGGCGCATTGCAGGAGCTCGCCGACGCCCTGGGTCTGCGGCAACCGCCCCGGCGCATTGAAGGATACGACATTTCCAACACACAGGGCGTGCTGTCCGTGGGGTCCATGGTGGTAATGCTGGACGGCAAATGCGCAAACCGGGAATACCGTCATTTTCGCATCAAGACCGTGGAAGGCCCCAACGATTTTGCCTCCATGCACGAGGTTCTCACCCGGCGTCTGGCGCACGGTCTGACGGAAATTGCCCAGCGCAAGGAACAGGGGCTTCCTCCGGAAGGCGGCAAGTTTTCGGATTTGCCGGATCTGATTCTCATTGATGGCGGACATGGCCAACTTGCCGCCGCCCAGGACGCCATGCATGCCCTGGGGTTGGAAATTCCCATGTTCGGCCTGGCGAAACGCATTGAGGAAATCGTGCTGCCCGGCGAAGAGGACTCGCTGTTGCTGGACCGGCATTCTCCCGCGCTGCACCTGATCCAGCGCCTGCGGGACGAGGCCCACCGGTTCGCCATTACCCACCATCGCGCCCTGCGCGGGCGTCAAAGCGTCGCTTCCCGGCTGGACGCGATTCCCGGCGTGGGTGAAAAGCGCCGGCGCGCCATTTTGAACCACTTCAAGACCGTGGAATCCTTGAAGGCCGCCAGCATCGCAGACATCGCTCAAGTACCCGGTTTGCCGGAAACGGTGGCGGAAGCGGTGTTCCGGCATTTGCATGACGAACAGAACGCCCCGCAGGAGGAGCCCTGAATGGAATACAACGTAATTTTGCTGCTCAGTCCCGACAAACGGCAGGTGCTCATGTGCCGCCGCCAGAAACCACCCTTTCAGGGATTGATAAACCTTGTCGGAGGAAAAATCCGGCCCGGCGAAGATCACCTGGACGCCGCATACCGGGAACTGTGGGAGGAAACCTCCATCTGCCGCCAGGACGTGGACTTAGCGTACCTCATGCGTCTGTCCTATCCCCGGGAGGATTGGATTCTGGAAGCGTATGGCGGAACCTTGAAGCATTCCGCAGCGGTTTCCGGAGAGGAAAATCCCCTTCTATGGGTGGACGTCCTGGAAGATTTCACCGACGAAACCCGCTTTGCCGGGCGCGGAAACCTGCAGCACATTCTGCAATACTATCAATCGATGACCGCGCAGGGCGATTGACCGAAGGCATTTTTCTGGAATGCAATCGCCGCAGACGCATTCCACGGAAGCGGGTTTGGCCATGGGGATGAAACTGATGTTGTTTGAGAAAAAACACATGGAATTACAAGCGGCAAGCCCCATCATCCGCAAAGGTGCAACAGGCCATGACAGGCAGTCCGGCTTCATAGAGGGCACTTAAATTGGAATGCCTTACGAAGGAACGTTGCGGCAATGTTCCGAAATGCGATTTGCCTGCCGCATGATACGGATTCCCCGAAAAACCCCATAGGAACGCTCCCGACGCATGCGTCGGGAGCGTTCTTCTGTTGTGCGCCGAACAGGCAAGAGAAAATCCCCAGTTCAGCTGGGGGCATGAAAAAAAGCGAAACGAATCCCCGAAAAGGGGATTCGCGAAGCAAAGAGTGTAATTGGCAAGACACTCGGCGCCCTCTTGAAAGGGCAACCGCAGGAGATAGCCCTTATCGGGCTTGGTCAAACCACCCATTCAACGGGTGGTCAGACTGTCAAAAAAGATTGCGCAAGACATCCAGATGAATCAGACGCGGCGGCGTGTACG
>JAQXRL010000343.1 GCA_029218505.1 Eubacteriales bacterium
GATGGCCCAGAACAAAAACGCGATATCCATGGGCTCCTTGATAGCCATGCGAAAACGGACAATGGACAAAGCGCCTACCATGCCCAGAGACAGCACTACGTTGGAGGTAACGGCCAGAATTACCATAGAGGTGATCATGGTCAGGGCGATCAGCGTGCCGCCGAAACCGGAGGAATACATCACGCCGCTGTATGTTTTTTTGTATACGAAGAAAATGAATAATCCCAGTCCGAACGCCAGAACCAATGCGACGATCATGTCCAACATGGATACG
Organism: Eubacteriales bacterium; assembly: GCA_029218505.1. GTDB lineage: Bacteria > Bacillota > Clostridia > Christensenellales > Aristaeellaceae > SUG1456. The sequence goes on from JAQXRL010000343.1 coordinate 275, forward strand.
CTGGTAACATTTTCGAGAAAGCTGGATTTGAAGATGTCAGAAAACGTGGTCATAGGGGTTCCTTCCTTTCATAATAAGGTGTGTCAGCCGTAAATTCGGCAGATTTGGTATTTGGAGAAGGCGGTGCTGTGGCGTCCCTTTAGCTGGATTGCCCTTTGAATGATGGCAGGCAAATATTCGTCCCATTTTACCTCCAGCAGCACAATGGGGTCTCCGGCGGAAATGGTTACGCAATGCGGGTTCAAAAAATCCGTGCAGCCCAGGCCTGTGCGAATCTGGTCGTCGATAGTGACGCGCACATTGCCGGGCTTGTAGACAAAGGGAATGCGGGTATAATCGACGATGGTTTTGGGGCGAAGTCCTTGGAAATGCATTTTGCTGTAGAATTCGATCAGCAATGGCCGTCCGCTGGTGACCATCCAGTCAATGTCTCCATGCACGATCCGGTGCGCTTCCTGGCAAGTCAGCGGTTCGGTAAATTTGCATCCTAGGCCTGCGCGTTTCACCTTCTTTTCCAGATGAATCAGCGATGTGTCGCCGTTATAATAGCGAATGCGAAATTTTTCTCGTTCATTTACGCCGTCCAGCTTTTCGCGCAGCGCCTTGTCCCACAAGTTGTCGAAATAAAGGCTGCGAATATGATAGTGGCCGGAAGGCAAGGCATGTTCATCCAAATGGGCCACGGCGCGCAAATTGGCGCAAATGGACGCCTTGTCCCCGGGAGTGATTACATGCTTGATTTCGTTTCGGTAAATCATGTGGTCCTGGCTCCTTTCCGTTGGATAGGCATATTGTAACCATGAAACCTTAGAACAGACTTAGAGAAAATCGATCCGAAGCCCGAAAAAAACGGATATTCTGAAAACAAATCATGAACGATGGAGGAATTGCCCTTGAACAGAAAGGCGGAATGGGTTATGATAAGGGCGGGAGAGTGAATGCGAATGCGAATCTTGTTTGCCGAGGATGAAGCGGCCATGTCCGAAGCAGTGGTGGACATTTTGACGTATCACAAATATGCCGTAGACGCAGTATACGACGGCCAGGAGGCGCTGGATTATGCCCGCGCTCAACAATATGACGGCATAATTCTGGACATTATGATGCCGAGAAAAAGCGGGCTGGAGGTATTGTCCATTTTGCGGAGAGAAGGAAATACCACGCCGGTTTTGCTGCTCACGGCAAAATCGGAAGTGGAGGATCGCATTGCCGGCTTGGACGCGGGCGCGGATGATTATTTGCCCAAACCGTTTGTCATGGGGGAATTGCTGGCGCGTTTGCGGGCCATGCTGCGCCGCCGGGAAGCCTTCACGCCGGATGTTTTGCGGCTGGGCAATCTTGCGCTGGATCAGAAGCGGTTCACGCTGTACGGCCCGGGCGGCGAATTTCCCTTGGGCAAGCTGGAATTTCGCATGATGGAACTGTTTTTGCGCAATCCGGGGATGACGTTTTCGGCAGACGTGCTGTTGGAACGGGTCTGGGGATTGGATTCTTCGGCAGAAGTGGGCACGGTATGGGTGTATATCTCCTATTTGCGCAAAAAGATTTCTGCGTTGAATGCAAACGTGGGAATTCGCTCCAAGCGCAGTTTGGGATATTCCCTGGAGGTGATTGCGTGATGGGCGCGCTTCGGCGCCGTTTCATACTGGGGGCGATGCTGGCCTTTGGCATTTTGCTGGTGCTCTTGGTGGGCGGCATTGCCGTGGCAGGATATGTACAAATGGAACGTTCCGCGGACGTTTTTTTACAACGCGTCATGGACGAGGAAAAGATGGAAACTGCCAAACATCCTCCCAAACCGGTTTTTGGATATGAATTGCCAAGCCGTCCCTCCATGTCGGAATATTATGTGGTAACGACCGACCGTCAGGGCGCCATTCTGCGCATGGAGCAGCGCGGAGGCTGGGAGGCGGACACGGAACTGATGGAGGAATACGTCGCCCAGATTGTGAATTCGGGACAGGAAAACGGAAAGATCGGCAAGTACAAATATTTGCTTCGATGGAAGACGGATGAAGCGGCCAAGTTGGTGCTGATGGACAATTCTGTGCAGGCCCATGCATTGGCGGATCACCTGCGCACGGCGTGTTTGGTGTCGCTCTTGGGCGCGGCTGTTTTGTTTGTAATCCTGCTGCCGGTTTCCGCGCGCGTCGTGCGTTCTTACGCCATGAACATCGAAAAGCAGAAGCGCTTTATTACGGATGCTGGCCATGAATTAAAAACGCCGGTGGCCATTATCCTATCCAATGTGGACGCCATGGATTTGATTCAGGGAGAAAACAAATGGAGCAGAAATATTCGCAGCCAGACGGCGCGCTTGAGCAGCCTGTTGGGGCAACTGCTGCTCATGGCGCGCATGGACGAGCAAAGCGTTTCCATGCGCACAGAAAACGTGGATTTGGTTTCGATGATACGGGAAGAAGTGGAAACGTACCAGGAGAGCATGGCAAAGCGTGGCCTTTCGTTTGATCAGCGGATAGAGGAAATTGGAATTCTTCGTGGGAATCGGGAAAACCTGCGGCAGTTGATTCACATTCTGATGGACAACGCGGTGCAATATGCCGACGAGGGCGGAAAAATTGAATTGCTCCTGGAAAGCCGGGGACGGCGGGCCCGCCTTGTCCTGCGCAATAGCGTTGAAAGCGTGCCGTCATGTCCGCCGGATGCCTTGTTTGACCGCTTTTTGCGGGGGGACAGCGCGCGAACGCAGAAAAGCGGCGGATATGGAATTGGACTTTCAGCGGCAAAGTCCATTGTGCAGAACCACCATGGAAAAATTGAAGCTGCATACGGGCGGGGAGACAGCGTGCGGTTGACGGTGGAATTGCCATTGCGCAGAAGGCGTTGGAGCTGGTGAAAAAGGCGGTTTTGCGGCATGAAACCTGTCTGGACGAATTTCCCTGGGCCGCAAGGCGAAAATGGAGAAGGCCGAAATGGAAAACTTTTCGGGAAAACGGCGACCGGTGCGGAAAAAGGCCAGCATGCGGGTTCAAGCGCGATGCTTTCGCAAATGAACGGTTTTTATTCGCGCCGCTGTACGCCTTTGCGCCCCTCCTCCCAAAAGCAGGATGCTTCCGGGAGGAGGATTGCATATGGCGATGGGAACTATTCGGCAAACAAGGTTACGCTGGATTTTTCGCAGACGATGGTATTGTGGGCAATCTTTGCGGTGCGCTGCTGCGCGAAGGGGCCTTTTTGGTTGGTGTGGCGAAGGTAGAACGGGAAGGCGGAGGAGGATATGTCAATGCGAATCTGTTCGCCAGCGCGCACCCGGAATGCGTGTTCGTCAAAGCTGAAATCCAGCATGACTTCGCTGCCCGGGACATAATCCGTCTGAAAATTCGAGATGGACTGAATGTCGTCCCGCAAACCATAGGCGCCTTGCTGCTGAACCAGACTGATGCGCACGTAAAAACAAGTGTCCTCGCAGTCGGATTTAACGCATAGCCGCGCTTTCATTTTTCCTTTGATAAAGCGATCTTCCGGGAAGGGCATGCTAAAGAAACTTTTGATGTCGTATCGGGAATTGGGGGCATCCTGGAACGCCGTCCCGCCGAAATTTCCGGAAAGACCGCCTTTGAACCGCGCCGGAGCATATGGATTGTACAGATAGGAAACCTCCCCTTGCCCCAGGGGAATTTCAATTTTCTGCGGCCCGTTGGCAAAATTTTCGACAGCCCAGCGGCCGTCAAACAGCCGGTAGTATGTCACCTTGCCCGGTTCAAAGGGCGGGGCTTCCTTGCCGCGAATGGAATTGATCCATCGAATTGCATAGTTGCCAAAGACGTCCTCAAAGCGCCCGTGTTCAAAGGCGACGGGTTGGTTGGTTTCCGTGCAGGAATGGTCATACGGGCACACCGCCAGCGCGCTGATGGCGCGGGTAGCGTCGTCCATGGCATTCCACATGTCGAAGATGCCGCCGGTGTAGATGTCGTAAAACCCCGTGGTGAGAAGAATGGGGATGCCGGCGTTTGCAACGGCGTTATGCGCCTCGGATCCGCCAAGCGGCGTCTGCCAGAAGGGATCATCCCGCCTGGGGTGAGCCAGGGTCTGATCCAGATCCGGCGAGTCTTCGCCAAATACGGTTTTGGAGAAGTCTTCCATGGGAAGAAGCTGAAAGGATTCATCGGTATAATTCTTTTGGAGAAGGCTCTTTTTTTTGTACATCCCTACATACCAACTGCCGTGCAGGCCGCATTTGAAAAAGCCGTTGCGATAGCATACGTTATATCGTTCGGTGTCCTGAATGCGCAATACGGCTCCCCGAATGTCCGGAGCGAAAGGCGCGGTAAGGTAATGCACCGAAGAAAGATAACTGCCGCCGCACAGATAGATCTCACCGTTATAGAAGGGCTGTTGGCGCACCCATTGCTGCAATGCAAGCCCATCCTTGCGCTCGTTTCTATAGGGAATGCAATCGCCTGTGCTTCTGCCTGTGCCGCGACAGTGTTGCCACACCACGGCATATCCGTTTTCCAGCCATTCGCGCTGTTGCTGCAGCACGATAAGCTGAATTTCCGCATCGCCCATTTTGCTCATGGCGTCGTCATAAGGGGTTCGGAACAATACTACGGGATATTTCCCGTCTGGCGCGGGCAAACAAAGGACGGTATACAAGGCTGCTTCGTCCACTTGTATGAAAGAACTGCAAGCGGCAAAATTCATGTTGCATCCTCTTCTTTCCAGAATTTTTGATTGTATTATAACACGCTTGCAGAACGATGTCCAGATTGACAAAGCATGCAGGATTGGATACAATGGAACGGCATGGAAGGAGGAAGGGTCATGCCGAAAATTGTTGTTTTGGATGGATATGCGGAAAATCCAGGCGATCTCGAATGGACGGGCTTTGAGGAATTGGGAGAATTGACCGTATATGACCGCACGCCGGCGGACAAAATTCTGGAGAGAATTGGCGATGCGGACATTGTTTACACAAATAAAACTCCAATCGACCGGGATACATTGAAGCGTTGCCCTCAGATACGCTATATCGGCGTGCTGGCCACGGGATACAACGTGGTGGACGTAGTTGCGGCCAGGGAACAGGGCGTTCCGGTGACAAACATTCCGTCTTACGGTACGGACGCAGTGGGACAATTCACCATCGCGATGCTTCTGGAAATCTGTCACCATATCGGACACCATGACCAGGCAGTGCATGCAGGCCGCTGGGCCGCGAGCCAGGACTTCTGTTTCTGGGATATGCCGCTGATGGAATTGGCAGGCAAGACCATGGGGATCATTGGATATGGCAGAATTGGCCGTGTGACGGGGTGCATTGCGCGGGCGCTGGGAATGCGTGTGATCGCCGTGAAAAGAAAAAGCGGTTCCGATGCCGATGAAGGCGTTGAATTTGTGGATTTGGATGCGCTGTATGCCCAGTCAGATGTGATTTCCCTGCATTGTCCGCTGAAGGAGGACACGCGGGAGATGATTAACCGGGACAGCATTGCCAAGATGAAGGACGGCGTAATTTTGCTCAACAGCGGCAGAGGACAACTGATTCGGGAGGCGGACTTGGCAGAGGCGCTAAACGCCGGCAAGGTGTTTGCGGCGGCGGTGGACGTGGTTTCGCAGGAACCCATTTTGCCAGACAACCCATTGCTCCAGGCGAAGAATTGTATTATTACGCCGCATATCGCCTGGGCATCTCGGGAAAGCCGCATGCGCTTGATGAACGTTGCGGTGGAAAACCTTCGCAGTTTTCTGGAAGGATCACCGGAAAACGTGGTAAACTGACATAAAAATTTTGCGTTCCGTGGGTGCAAACTTAAAAATGACAACGTATAATTCCTTCATCAAAGTGAGGGATTGCGATGAAGGAAACCCACGATTATTTGGTGCCGGATTATTATCCCAATTTTTCCTGCAAAATGGGCCGTTGCCGGACGGCTTGCTGCAAGGATTGGCCGATTTCCCTGTCCATGCGGGATTATTTTCAATTGTTGGGCGTGAACTGTTCCAACGAGCTCCGGCGAAAACTGGACTGCGGGATGCATTTGGCAAAGCATCCCACCCAGGAGGAATATGCGCAAATCAATCCGCGCTATGACGGCGATTGTCCCATGCGGTTGGAGGATGGCCGCTGCGGCGTGCATGCGGAATTGGGAGAGGAAGCGCTTCCCTATGTGTGCCGGTTGTATCCCAGAGCGCCTCGCAGCGAAGGAGATTATGAATGTTCCTGCGCCAACAGTTGTGAAGCCGTGCTGGAATTGATGTTCCGTCAACATGCGCCGATTGCGTTTCATCCGTTGTCTATTGCGTTTGATTTGCCGAAACCTGCGGGACGGACAGTATTTTTTGAAACCGTGGGGCGGGAACAGGAAATCCGGCTGTTCTTTATCCGAAAAATCCAAAACCGTGATTTGCCCATGCCGGAACGAATCATGGACCTGGGACAGGCGCTGTTGGCCATGGATGCGGCGCTGAACGCCCGGGACGCGGCAAGCGTAGATCGCTTGCTGCGCGGCGAGCAACAGATGGAATCGTCTTGCCCGAACAGTGCGCCCTGTCTGGAATTTGGGCTGCAGGTGGCGGAAGGCTTTTTGGAATTGTTGGATGCGCGCAGTGACAGCATTCGCCGTTATGGAGAAGCATCGCTGGCCTATTTTGGCAAGGACGCGCATACGCTGGAGAAATACCGGCTTGCAAGCGCGCATTTTGCCGCGGTTTTGCCCAATTGGCAGGTGTATTTTGAACATATGCTGGTGAACCACATGTTTTTTTCGCGCTTTCCATTCCAGGACCGGCCGGAGAGTTTGCAAAGCGAGTTCATCGCAATTTGCGGGGTATATACGCTGCTGCGGTTTCTGGGCGTTGGCTGGATGGTGGAGAAGGAATGCGAGACGGATTTTGTGGATGTGGCAGCGGCAGCGTTTCGCCTGATTGATCATACAAGCTTTGACCGATATGCCGCGCACATGCTTCAGGATCTTGGCTGCGATGATCCCGAACGGCTGTATAGTTTGATTTGTCTGTAGGAATTGGCAGTATGCCCGCTGAAAAACCCGCCCTGTCTGTCATGCAAAATGCCATGACAGGCGGGGCGGGTTTTGAAAATGGCAGAGGATCAAAACGCTTTCTTTGCGCTTTCCGTGCCGGCCAACGCGGCTCTCAATTGTTTTGGCGTTATGGAGGGATCGTCTGCCACAGCCTGACACACGGCCAGATATTGGCTGGTTAATTTGGAAATGGTGCTTTGCTTGAATTTATGCGTTTGATAATCCAAACTAAAGCGAACGTGTTCCCCGGGCACATCCAATACGGACAGGTAAAACTGGGAAGACAGGTTGTGCATGGGGAGCATTTCCATTTCCATGTCGGCCTGTTCGAAAAAGCTTCCGAATTCCATGGGGCTGAACAACATCCAGCCGTGGTTGAAATTGAAAAAATGCTTGATCGGTTCCTTATAGGAAAGCGGAACCTGTTCACCCATGGTCAAACGGCCGTGCGACAAAGTGTCCAGATAATTCATGTACCATATGGAGAACTGTTCCGATACGGGTTTGTTCGTATCCACGTCATAGAAAATGGGCACAGTGTTCATCATACAGCCGACAGTTTTCTTTTGCGCAAAGGTATGACGGCCATGGGTGAGGGAATAGAGGGCAAAATTGTCCTTCCCGGTGGCGACATAGGTGGTCAACGCCACCATGCTCATCAGCAACGAAAGCAGGGAACAACTGCTTGCCTGCGCAAGAGAGCTTAAGCGTTGATAAAGGTCATGTTCGATGGAAAAATTGGCGGAAGCACACGCGCCAAATTCGGAACGATGTCCGGCGGGGAAACTGTAATGACGCTGATGATTGTATGCGTAACTCCAGAATTTTCGGTCTTCTTCATGCTGCGGCGAGGCGGAATACTTTTTCTCCGCCTCAAAAAAATCCAGAATGGAATAGCGCTTTCCATCAGCCGGCGCTTCTCCGGCGAGATAGCAATGATAAGCAGCCTGCAACTGCTGGCAGATCAGGCGAATGCTGTATCCGTCCATTACCGCGTGATGCATGCGCATGACAAGCGCCCAGTCGCCCGCGCCAATTTGCACAAGCCGAGCCCACACCAGAGATTTTCCCAACCAGGGAACCGGGAATTTGTACGCGTTTTTCAGGAACTCCTGGAAAGCAGCGTTTCCGGAAACGTTCATTCGCGGAAAATGGACAAATTCCGGGTCGGCAATGTATTGCCGCCATCCTTTCCAGGTACGCACAATGCGCAAGCGCAAGGAGTCGTTGATGGCGATGACGTGATTCAAGGCTTTTTCCAGCGCATCCGGATCTGCATCCTTCGCTACGCGGATATAAAAACTGATGATGTTGATCTCGCGGGTTTTTGTTGGTTCCAGAGAAAAAATCTCTGTCCAACGCAGCAGCTTCTGAGAATCGCTCAGGGGATACAAAGTTTTCCCTTCTGGAATGCGCATGTTTGCCTCCATCATATACAAAGATTCATTTAGAATTACAAAATGCCAGGGATGCCAGAGGAAAGGCCCCACCAGGATACAATTCCCAACAGAATGGGAATGCTGTAAAGACAAAACGCCGTCATGCCTTTGCGAATATATCCCATGATCTTTTGAAAACGTTCACCGGTAACACGGGTAGAGAGCAGATACACTGTCATGGTGGGGACGACGGAAAACAAGCAGAAAAGCGGAATGAGCCATATGGCGGTTGCGATGTGGATGCTGTTTTGCATTAAGACGCCAATGTATGCAAACATGGCGATGGCTCCGAACATATTGCTCCACGTGGAGCCAAAGGAAAGCGCCACAATAAACCAGGGAGCTACGGATTTTATCATCAGCATTTTCTCCATGTTCAGTTCGCGCTTTTCCTGAATCGACCGCCAGAGAAAGCGAATCATGAACAGGCATCCTGCCAGCGCGATCAAGCCAATCGCCACTTTGCAAACGCTCATGCCAAAGGGGTGCTGAACGAGCATTTGACGGTAAAGCGCGCTGAGGTACTTGTCCACGCCAAAATAAATGGCGATAGAGGCGATGGAGTAAGCGACATATGCACCCCCAATATACAACAAAACATGCCACCGCTGGCGAACCAGCGGCAGCAAAAGCATTACCATGGAAACGGACACGGGGTTCAAAAGGTCAATCCAACCGAACACAAAGATGGAGGCGATGGCTTCTTTCATGGAGAAACCTCCCTATGCTTCGTTTTTGTATTGATCCATCATCTTGCGCGTACGGGCATAGCCCTCGGAAACAGGCGCTTTCTCCATCAAGGTGAACAGGATCAGCAACGCGCCGCCCACCACAATCACAATCCATGCGGTTGCAATGCCCCAAGGATTGCCGAGAATCATCCATAGGGTGGCGATTACGGTGGTAATTACGAGAGAAAGAAATGCCGAACGTCCGGTAACGCGCTTCCAATAATGCCCAACGATTAAGATCAATCCGGTGATAGACATGACTTCGAACACGTTAAACAGAAAATTCAGGATGGAAGTCGCTCTTTGCGCGAACAGGTTTCCGAAGAAGGCCAACGCCACAATGCAGATGGCGGAACAGAACATCATGCTCTTTTCGGAAGCGTTGTGCGCGAAACGGGTCGCGATCTGCCGGGTAATGCTGGTGGAAAAATACAGCAAGTACGCTGGGGCGCTGCTCATGATGGCAGCCAACACCGCAATGGAAGCCATAATGGAGAACACCGGGCCAAGATTGGCGGAAAGAAGATACAACGCCTCGCTGGGATGTTCCAGGTTGGGCAACAGAATCTGCGCGCTGACGCCAATCATCAGCAGAAGCGCGGTAAAGACGAAGATGACGATGCCCACGGCGACGCAGCAAATCTTGGCGGTCTTGACGTTTTTGGCGCCAATGGCAATGGTGGCGCTTTCGGAACTGACATACATGCATACCGCCAGCGCCAGAACGCGGATCAAGATGGTAGGCAGATTTGGAGTAACGATGTTCCAGGTTTGCGCGGGCACGGTAGCCACGATGTTGGCCAGTCCGCCCGCCTTGTTCATGGCGAAAATGGAAATCACGGTCATGCCGCCAACCATCATCAGACAGTGAAAGGTGTTCATCCAGGCGACGCCGGTCAGGCCGGTCAACGCCATGATTGCCATCAAAGCCGCCGCGCACCAGGAGACAAGCGCCGGATCCAGCTTCAGCATTGGTGCCACAATGGAAGCCAACGCCACGGGTTGCACGGCGAAGGTTGCGCCATATGCCAGACAGTTGATGACGAGCACCGCGGCCTTTACCCGGTTGTCAAACCGGACCGAAAGGGCTTCGGGAATGGAAACATATCCTTCCCGGGACATGGAACGATAAAACCGGATCAGCGGCACGAAGGTCGCGTACCCCAAGCCCATGGCGGCGATGGGCAAATAAGGAGCGAAGCCGGTTAGATAGGAATCCCGCACGCTGCCGGTGGTGTATGCCCCGGCGAAGGTGCTGGCCATCAGAAGCACGCAGCATAGCGGCAGACTCAAACGATCTTTGGCAACCAAAAACTCCTGAATGTTCTTGTTCTTTCGGCTGATGACAATGCCCAGAACCAGCGTAATCAGGATGTACAGCATGGAAATGATAAACGTAATCACGGGAGAGGGCACCCCTTACTTTGTTATTTTGGACATTTCACGCAACAGATGCCGGTCGATTTTATCGTTGCTGTTGTGCGGCAGTTGATCCAGGAATACAATCTTCTGGGGAACCATGTATGCCTGTACGGATTGCGCCATTTCCTTTTTGATGGCGGAAATTGCAGCGACGCCCTTCTTTGCGTCAGGTTTCAGTACCACATAGGCCACCAGCATCACCGTGCGCTGATCCTCCATGGCCGGGGCGACAGCGCACTGTTCCACGATGCTGACTTGCGATAACCGCCGCTCAATCTCCTCCATTTCCACGCGATAACCGCCGACTTTCACCATGTTATCCGCGCGTCCAACGTAATAGATGAGGCCGTCCTTTTTCCACGCCAGATCATGGGTGTGGTATCCGCGGGTTCCGTCTTCCGCCACAAAGTATGCTTGCGCGGTGCGTTCGGGATCTTTGTAATATCCGGCGGAAATCATGTCGGATACAATAATCAACTCGCCGGTTTCGCCGTCAGGAAGTTCGTTTCCGTTTTCATCCCAGATCATGCAGCGGGAATTCGGGGAAGCGTATCCAATCGGCAGGGGCAGATCAGAAGCCGCCATTTCCCGGGTGATATCGCAGGCAACCGTGCCGATGGTGGTTTCCGTTGCGCCATAGCCGTTGATGATCTGGGAATCGGGAAAGGCGTCCAGCAGCTTCAGCGCGATGCGATGGGGACAGGGTTCGCCGCCCACGGACAATTGGCGCATGGAAGGCAGTCCTTGAGAGTCGAAACGCTCGTCCTGCAAACAGATATCGGCAAAGCTGGGTGTGCAATCGAAATAATGCGGATCCACCCGGAAGATGTATTCCAGCAAAGCGGGATAATTTGCGGAAAGCTTTTTATTCACCGCATAGAGCGTGCAACCCAATTTGCCAAGGCCGTTGTATATGGTGGCAATGGAGGAGGAAAACCCGTATGGAGTGAAGTTCAGCATGCGGGGTTCTTCAATGCCGAGATTGCTGAGCGGATACCACCAATCCACAAACGCTTCAATGTTGCGCCGGGTGATGATTACGCCCTTGGGCGTGCCGGTGCTGCCGGAAGTATAGAAAAGGCAGACCATGTCGTCCCGCTGCACGCAGAAAGAGGGATCAACGTGGTTGCCGGAATAGTCGGCGTATACTTTTTGCAGTGCTTGCTTGTCATAGGCGTCACAACGCGCGCAGGGAAACGGCTCGTCGCAAGAAAAGAAGACCGCGCAGGGCTCACAGCCTTCTACAATTTGCTGTACGCGCTTTTCGGGATAGTAGTTTGGCACCATTACGTAAGGGCGTCCCGTCTTTAATGCGGCCAACACGCCAACGAGCATGTCGTGTTCCTTGTCGCCCCACAGAATGATGGGCGATTTTCCGGGATACTTGTCAAGAAGAAATGCAGCCAGGGATTCTGAATTTGCGTCGAGATCATGGTACGTAAGATCTGGGCCATCTCCGATTGCGGCAATTCGGTCTGTGCTCGCGAGTTTACGAACTGTTTCAAGAATAAACAAACAAACACCTACTTTATGAATTTATGTATCTATAAGTATATTGAAAAGAACATGACACGTGGTGAAAATATCGGCAATATTTGGTAAAAAACGCATAAAGTGAGTAGAAAATAGAAATAACGCTCTTGAAAAGCGGAAAATCGCGTGGACCCGGAAGAAAGATTTTCCGCGACATACAAGCGCGTTGGGATCTTGCGCAGTGCCGAACGGCGTTTCCGAAGCGCGAGAAATGCAATCATATATGGAAAGCCACCGGCGAGCCGGTGGCTTTCTGATTTTGCGAATATTATGCGATTCCGTTTTCGGCCTGATAAATCTCCGTGGCTTGTTCTTCGTACAGCGCACCGCCAATTTCGTTGTATTTGGCGATGTACTCGTCGTATTTGGCCTGCACGTCTCCTTCTTCAACGATCAGGGTTGCGA
>JAQXRL010000344.1 GCA_029218505.1 Eubacteriales bacterium
ATTACGCCCAGTCCTGGAACGGGGAGCTTCCGGACACCTACATTGGCAACGGAGACGCGATTCCCATCATCAACACTTCCTCCAGCCAAACGGATGAGGATGCATCTTCTTCGTCAAAAAGCGCCTCATAAGGCTCGATGACGCTGGGTTTGCAACGCCCGTCTCTGCGCGCATATCGCGCACGCAAAATCCGCAGGGTTTCATGCCAATGCGCAGAACCCTGCGGATCTTTTTTGCACCAGGAAACCCCCGCGCCAGGCGTGGGGTTCAGGGAAGCTTAAGCGGTGCGTATGACAGAAAAACTCCTTTTGCGATCATGGAGCTTCAGTCCGGCAACTGCATCACGAAAAACAAAAGACCGCATCTACAGACCCCCCGACACCAGTTGGACGAAGAGAAATCGGGAGATCGAATAGCGATGCTTGGGAAGGACAACGTCCCTTTTCAGGATGGCAAGCAAGAGAAAGTCCCGTCTTTCACGAACGGAAAATGACAAGCCTGCGCGGAGGCCAGAGCGTCCATGGGCCTGCGAGGGCGCTGCTGGCATTCTGTGGCTTTGCCCGCACATGCGCCCCGGCTTCGCTGGGGGATCATCCTTGACGATAAAACAGAAAATCCCGGGCGAAGATTGACAAATACACGGATGAATATGATGCAAATTTGATATATTGTGGTGTGATCTTGTGTGGTTGGAATTTGAGGGTAAATGTTATAATCATGGAACAATCCAATGATTTTGAGGTGAGGACGTTGAAAATACGCTCCCAAACATTGCAGGCAATTTACAAAAACCGTGTGTTGTACTTGTTGCTGTTGCCAACGGTCACGTTTTACGTGATTTTCAAGTACATTCCAATTTACGGATTGCAATTGTCCTTCAAAACGTTTTCCTACGCGAAGGGAATCTCCGGCAGTCCCTGGGTGGGATGGAAGAACTTCCTGTTTTTGTTCCAACAAGCGGCATTTTGGGATGCATTGCGCAACACGATTGTGATTTCGATCTTGCGGCTGCTGTTCAGTTTTCCAATGCCGATTCTGTTGGCGCTGCTGCTGAATGAGATTCGCGGCAAAGTCTTGAAGCGCAGTCTGCAAGTGGTGTACACGTTTCCGCATTTTCTCAGCTGGGTTGTGCTTTCGGGCATCGTGTTGAATTTGTTTTCTTCTACGGGCGCGGTGAATTCCGTGTTGATGAATCTGGGCATCGGCAAGGTGAATTTCCTGCTGAACGGAAAAGCTTTTCGCGCGCTGCTGATTTATTCCGGAATATGGAAGGAAGCGGGCTGGAGCGCGATTCTTTACGCAGCCACCATTACCGCCGTGGATACCTCGTTGTTTGAGGCGGCGCTGATCGACGGTGCAAATCGCTGGCAAAAAATCCGGTATATCATTTGGCCGGAACTGCTGCCGGTGGTAATTACCATGATGATTGTGCGGGTGGGTTATCTGTTGGATGGCGGTTTTGATCAGGTGTTTAACCTGTATTCGTCCGCGGTGTATTCCACCAGCGACATTTTGGACACATACATTTACCGGCTGACGTTCCAATCCAACGCAGGCTTTGGTGTCAGCGCGGCGGTTGGCATGTTTAAGGGAATTACAAACTGCGCCCTTCTTCTGACGGCAAACCTGATTGCGCGCATGGCTGGTCAGAAGGGCATTGGCTGAGGAGGAGTCGCAATGGCAAAAATGCATGGAAGCTCTGGCAGAAAAGGCCGCATGACAATCGGGGACGTGGCGATCTCCGCGGTGCTGGTGCTTTGCGCGCTGACGATTCTGTATCCGTTTTACAATGCGATTATGATCTCCATCGTGCCCATGCATGTGTATGTGCGCAATCCGGCAATTCTGTGGCCGGAGGAGATCGTGCTGGATTCCTATCGGTTTGTGCTGTCCTATCATGCCATTTGGAGCGGCTTGAAGGTGACGGGCATCGTGACGTTGGCGGGCACGGCATACAACATGCTGCTGACGGTTATTACTGCGTATGTGCTGACAAAGACATTTCCCGGCAAGCGCCTTGTGCAGGCGATGATGATTATCCCCCTGTATTTCGGCGGCGGGCTGGTGCCGTATTATCTGCTGATTCGGGACTTGGGGTTGATCGACAGCATTTGGTCCATGATCGTGCCCACCGGATTGAATTACACATATATGCTCATCGTGATGCGGTATATCGAAGGCTTGCCCAGGGAATTGGAGGAGGCGGCGGAAATCGACGGCGCAGGTCAGGTGAAGAAGCTGTTTATCATTGTGCTGCCCATGGCGCTGCCCATTTTGGCGACTTACACGCTGTATTATGCGGTGGATCGTTGGAACGAATGGTGGAACGGCATGCTGTTTATCAAGAGCGCCGAAAAGCAACCCCTGCAGCTGGTGCTGCGCAACCTGGTGCAGGACAGCACAGACGCAAGCCTGGACGCCCAGGCCAACGGTATGACGGAATCCTACAGCGACGCCATTAAGATGGCCAGCATCGTGATAACCATGGTGCCGATTCTGGTGTTGTATCCGTTTCTGCAGCGATATTTTTTGTCGGATTTGACGCAAGGAGCCGTAAAAGGCTGACAGTAAGAAGGTTTTTTCCCCCAGAGGGAGAAAATATATATCATATCAGGAGGGATTTCCATGAAGAAGTATCTGTCCGTTCTCATGGCTGTGCTGTTGGTGATGGCGCTTTCCGCACCCGGCATGGCGGAAGAGAAAACCTACGACGAGAAGGTTACGTTTTCTATGAACGTGATCTACACCGACCGCGTCCAGGAAGACGCGCGCACCCAGTATGTGCTGGACAAGTTCAACGTGGACATCGATTTTGTGGCCTGCTCCTCTTCGGATTACAAGGAAAAGAGCCGCCTGTGGATTGCCGGCGGCGACATGCCGGACATCATGTGGACCGCTTACGGCATCACCGCGCCGGAGCACATTGAGTTTGTGCAGTCCGGCCTGCTGCAGCCCTGGCCGTCCCTGGACAATTATCCCAATTTGAAGGCGATTCAGGAAAGCATCGGAACGGCGGTGGAAAAATCCATTGAAATGAATGGCGATCGGTACTACTATTTCACGGAAGGCGGCTACATGAACACCAACCAGATCCGTTCCATCGGCATGTATTATCGCGTGGACTGGGCCAAGAAGCTGGGCCTGTTCCATGAGGATCACACCTATACCTGGGACGAGATGATGGAAATGGCCATTGCCTTCGGCACGCAGGATCCGGACGGAAACGGTCAAAACGACACTACCGGCCTGACTTCCATCGGCAACATGTATCCCGGCGGATACGGCTTTATGCAAAATGCGTTGCATTTTGCGGACTTTGTGGAACAGGACGGCGCCTATCATTGGCGCGCCGGCGATGAAGACGTGCTGGCGGCGTTGAAGGATTTGAAGTATCTTTACGACAACGGCGCCCTGTGGGAGGAACAGATCATGGCCGCGGAAAACGACGGCGTGAACAGAATGGTCTCCGGCTTGGCGGGCATTTGCGCAAACAACTGGCATATGGGCCAGGTGGAAATGCTGGTGCAGGGCCTGCGCGCAACATATCCTGGCCAGGATGTGCTGGAACTGGTGTCTCCCATGCGGTTGCTCAACAAGGACGGCAGCATTTACGGCCAGCTTTCCGATGGTTACTGGGGCGAACTGTCCATCAGCCCCTCCATGGACGAGAAAGCGCTGGAGCGCTTCATGGACATGTTTGAGTGGCTGGCCAGCGACGAAGGCTTCATGCTGAGCGCCATCGGCCTGGAGGGCGTGGACTATCAGTACAACGACGCCGGCGAGATCGAGATGCTGTGGGAAAAGGATGAAAACGGCGCGTATGTGAATCCGTATCAGGTAAACGCCCATCGTTTCATCAGTCTGCCTCGCCTGTATGAAGGCTGGGCGCAGGAAAGCCCGGCATCGGATGCGGACGCGAAGGTTTTGGGCAATCGCTTGAATGATTGGATTCAGCAGGCGGAAGTTCAGAAGCTCGGCAAAACCGACTGGAATCTGGCAGTGCTGACCAACGAAACCGCGCCGCTGTACAAGAGTCTGGTGCTGTCGCCTTCCGTGAACGAGAAGATCATGGAACTGGTTCTTTCTTCCACCGCGGATACCATTGAAGCGGATTATCTTGCCTGGGTGGAAAGCGTCCAGGGACAGATCGTGCCCGTGGAAGAGGAATTGACGCAGGTGGTATTGGGAAAATAATTCAGCAAAGGATCGTTCCCCGCTGCGGTTTCGATTGCAGCGGGGAAATTTGAATGGAGGGAACCGGCGTGGCATATCGCGTGCTGCTGGTGGACGACGAACCGTGGGCGCTCCGGGACATGGAGATGACCTTTCCATGGGGGAAATATGGGTTTTCTGTGGCCAGCCGCTGTTCCAAGGCCGAGGAAGCCCGAAAAGTCATGCTCAGCCTGCGGCCGGACGTGGTGGTGACGGATTTGCGCATGCCGGGGCTGAGCGGCGTGGAACTGCTGCGATGTGCCAGGCAGGAAGGATTGCAGGCAATTTTCGTGCTGGTCAGCGGCGTCAGCGATTTTGAGGCAGCGCGGCAGGCCATCCGATACGGTGCGGTGGAGTACTGCATGAAGCCCTTGGAGGAGGAAGGCTGCGAAGCGCTGGTGCAGCGCATTGCAGGCATGCTGCATGAAACGGCGGAGCCGGATTCCACAAGCGCGGAAATGCGCGCCGTTCGGGATTATATCGACGCGAACCTGTACAGGAAACTTACCATGACGAGCGTGGCGGCGGTTTTTCACATGAGTGCAAACACCCTGGGACGCATGTTTCGTTCGGAAATGGACACGACGTTTGGGCAATATCTGGAGACGCGCAGAATGCTGATGGCCACGCGTATGCTGAAGGACAAGCGCATGAGCATTGGTGAAATTGCAGAGCGCCTGGGCTATAGCGACCAGAACTATTTTACCGTGTGCTTCAAGCGCAGATTTTCGGCAACGCCCATGCAATATCGCAACCACGAAAGCGGTGAATGCGAATGAAGCGCAGAAAGATGCGCCACAGTGTTTTCTGGCAACTGATCATCCTTCTGTCCGGGGCGCTGATCGTGTTGATGTTGATTTTGAGCATTACGCTTTTGAAGGTGCATGCCCGGCAGGTGCGGGCAGACCGGGAGTATTTCCAAATCGAAACCCAGACCATCGCGAACAGCCTGGAGGCAAAATTGCAGGAGTTTAAGGTGGTGGTGGCGCAGCTGAGCGAAAACAACTTGATGCAAGCGTTTCTCACGGAACAAAACACGCTGGAACGGTGGCGCTATAGCCAATATGTGCAGGATCTTTTGCGCATTCTGCTGTCCAACAACAGCCAGATTTTGTCGGTTGATTTGTTTTGGCTGGATGGCAAACGATATACCATTACGAATACGGATTGGCAACTTTCGCTGGCCGTACAGGCGGCTTGCGATGTAAGCGATCCCGAGGATGTGGAAGTGCGCTTTATGTTGATCCGCCCCAGCAAATCCATGCAATACAGCAGATTTGCTTATGTGGCGCCGGTATATTCCCTGGATAGCGGAGCCAAGTTGGCGACGGTGGCGCTGTATGGCACATGCGGCCGGTTGACGGACGCTGGCATGGACGAATGTGTGCAAACGTATTTGATGGATTCGTGGGGAAATTGTTATCCTGAAGCGGATTCCGTCGCGTGGGATGCGCAGGCGCAGCTTCCGTATGACGCCAGCGTAGGCTTTGTGCGGACAAGCGCGTATGTGGATGTGTCTCAAAATCAATACACGGCTACGGCGGTCGTGCTTGCGGCGGTCATGGTGCTGACGCTGATCCTTACGGGAGGATTGCTGATCCATCAGTTGACCCACCCCGTGCTCACAATGTTCCGCCAGATGGAGATGGTGAAGCGGGGCGCCAAGAACTCCGTGCAAATCACCAGCGGCGGCGTGGAGCTTGCCAGCTTGTGCGACGGCATCAACGAAATGCTGGAAACCATTGAACAGCGCAACCGGGAGAACATGCAGGTGCAGGATCAATTGTACCAGGCGGAACTGGCGCGCGTGGAAGCGCAGCTGTATGCCTTGCGAAATCAAATCAATCCGCATTTTTTGTATAATACGCTGCAGACAGTGCGTGGCATGGCCGTATACCATGGCGTTCCGGAAATTGGGCGAATCGCCACAAACATGGCGTATATCTTCCGCTACGCGGTGCGGGAAGAACCCATGGCGCAGGCCAGGGAGGAAATGGTGGCGGCGCGCAAGTTTGTGGAGATTATGAACGCACGTCAAAACGGAAAATATGTCTATTCGGAATTTCTGGATCCTGCGCTGGAATGCAGCATGGTTCCCAGAATGATCGTGCAGCCAGTCATCGAAAATTCGATAAAATACGCGTTTGAAGCCATGGATGAAGGCGCAAGGATTTCCGTGAAATGGTATCGGGAAGGCGAAGATGTCCTGATCGTGTTGGAGGACAATGGCTGCGGGATGGAGGAAAAGGTGCTCGAAGCGCTGATTCGCAAAATGCAGGAACCATTCTCCAAGGCAACCGCCCGGGAGTCCGGCGGCCTGGGGCTGCACAATATTCATCAGCGCCTGCGTCTGCGCTACGGAGAGAAGTACGGCGCGACGGTGGAAAGCAGGGCCGGCGCAGGCACGCGGGTGGTTTTGCGCATGCCGGGAAATTCCGGATCAGAGGAAGAACGCTCCTGCTGAATGGAGCAAAGCGTCCCATTCAAAACAAGCAATGCATGACGATTTTTTGCCAAAGAGGAATGGCTTGAAAGAAATGGAGGTAAAATAAGATGGCGATTTCAACCGTAAAAATCTGGAAACCCAAATATCCTTCCCTGTTCGGCGGAATGGGTTTTAACAATCTGGAAGCCAGCGCGTATCCCATGATCGAGGATGAGTACATGAACCAGTACGTCCGCAAATGCAACCGGGAATTGGCGCCGGGCTTTTCCCGGCTGTGGGGAGGCTTCGCGGAATGGACAAAGGAAGCCATGGACGCATATTTTGAGTATTACACAAAGATGCAAGCGGAGACAAACACCACCATGTATTTGGTTCCCGGACGGGCGCGCAGCCATGAAACCAGCCAGGAACGGCGGCAATGGGCCAGCGATGTCGCGGACAGGTTGGCATATCTGTATCATGAAAAGGGCATGAAGCACCTGAAGTATTATTGCATGTCCAATGAATTATCCTTGGATTCCAGCAACGGAGCCATGCAGCATCAAATGCACATCATCAAGGAATATCACGAATATCTCTTCCGGGAATTCCAGAAACGCAATCTTCCCGTGGGGCTGTTGGCGCCGGATGTTTCGGGATTTACCAATTACAGTTCGCTGTTCTGGTCCATGGCCAATATGAAGGAGACCAGCAATGCGTTCACTGCCCATGAATATCTCCATGGCATGTTTGACGCCGAGGATCTGGGCATGTACAAGGTTTTTACCCGGATGATGGCCCGGTGCGTTTCCGGAGCGCGCGGTCAGGAAAAACTGTTTTTCCTTAGCGAATACGGATGGGGTCAGTTCCATGGAAATCCGGCCACTGCGGACGGGGACGAGGCCAGCCATGCGTATCCGCCGGCGGTGGGCTGCACGCTGGATTTTCCCCGTTATGCCGGCACGGAAAAGGAAGCGTACAGCCAGCTGGCCATTGCGGAGATGAATTTGGCCAGCATCAACGCAGGGGTATTCGCAACGGGCTATTGGAGCTTTGTGGATTACCCGGATCCGCAGATTTCTGCCTGGCGCAGCGGCGAAGAAGGCGAAAAATTATCCCAGGTGCTGCCGTTTATGGGTTGGGGCACGGATATACGTTACAACAAATGCGGTGTGCTGCGCTGGAACGACTTTGACAATGCCACGGCGGATTCCTATTGGTGCCTGGGCATCATGACCCGATTCATGAAGCAGAACACCCATGTGCTCTATCATCAATCCGACGACGATTTGATTCGCCTGGCAGTTTTGCAGGATCAGGAAGGACACGTTTCCATTTGTGTGGTAAACCGCCACGAGGAAGCCCGGGATGTGCGCCTGGAATTGGGAAACTTGGTGAAAAAAGCGATGAGAATGTATCAATACGATCCGCAAAACATTCCCAGAAACCGCTTTGCGGATTTGCAGGATCCCATAGACATGGCGCAGGTGGATGAAAACGGCGTGTCGCTGGTTCGCCTGGCCGGAAATACGGTGACGGTGTTGACCACGGATTATGAGGACAGAACGCCGCCCATGGCGCAGAATCTGCGCCTTGAAGACGGCCGTCTGACGTGGGATGCCGTGGTGGATGTGGATCATCGCTATTATCGCGTGTTTGCGGATGGCATACAGGTGGCGTCCACGGTGGAAACCTCTATCCCCGTATCTCAAAAAGATGCGCGCTATCAGGTTTGTTCCGTGGACAAATACAACAATTGCGCCATGAGCAGGAGATAAAGCTTCATGAAAAGCGTTTTGATTACCGGCGCGGCGAGAAATACGGGCTTGGGCATGGCAAGGCTGTTTGCCAGGCGCGGTTGGGCGGTGCTCATGACAAGCCGCAGCGAAGAACAGGCGGTGTCGGCGGCAAAGCAGGTTGCCCAGGAAACGGGAATGCCCTGCTATGGCTTCGGCCACGATATTGGCGATACCGGGCAAACAGAGGCGCTGTTTCAGCAGGTGATGGCGACGGGGTGGATGCCGGATAGCGTAATTTTGAACGCTGCCGCCCAAGGGTTGGACTGCGACCCCTTAACGGTGCCCATCGAGGAGTGGGCCGCGGTCATTCGCGCCAACGTGGTGGGCAATTTTGACGTGGCGCGCACCTTTGCCCGGGAGATGGTTCGCCGGAACGCGCCCGGCACGATTGTGTTTCTGGGTTCCATTACGTATCGCAACTGCAATCCGCGCCGCAGTTCCTACAACGCCTCCAAAGGCGCGATTCTTTCCATGACGAAGGCGCTGGCCATAGATTTGGGCGGATACGGCATTCGGGTGAACTGCCTGATGCCCGGACCGATTCACACGGAGCGCTATGATGTGCTTACGGAAGAAGTGCGGCGCATGCGGGATGAGGCGGTGCCCATTGGGCGCGTGTCTACGGCGGAGGACATCGCCAAGGGCGCGTACTTCCTGGCTTCCGAGGAATCCGGAAACGCCACGGGCACCGGATTGATCATCGACGGCGGCATGGACAGCCTGAACGCGGGACGTTATTGACGGAGGAAAGCCATGACACACAAGATTGCGCTGCTTGCAAAAACCAACTCGATTGTGGGCGAAGGCCCGTTGTGGAACCATCTGGAAAAGAAACTGTATTTCGTGGATATCCGGGGAAAGTGTTTTTGGCGCATGGACTGGAACGATCAAACGCTTCAGCGCGTGGATCTTCCCCAGCAGCTGGGCTGTCTGGCCTTTGCGGAAAACGGCGATCTATTGCTGGCCATGGAGGACGGCGTGTATCGCAGGAACGAGGCCGGCGAACTGCGCCTTGCCCATGCTCCGGCAAAGATCAAAGGCCGGCGTTTCAACGACGGCAAGGTCGGACCAGACGGGCGATTCTACCTGGGCACGACGGATGACGCGGGACAGGGCGCCTTCTATTGCCTGCACGATGGCCAGCTTGTGGAACTGTTTGGGGGAGCATATTGCGCCAACGGTTTGGATTGGACGGCAGACGCCGGCACCATGTATTATGTGGATTCCCCTGTGCGCGCGATTGAGATGTTTGATTTTTGTCCCGGCGCGCCGCAGCCCTTGACGAACCGGCGGAGATGCTGGGATGCAAAACACCTGGGCCCGCAAAACGTGCAGCCCGATGGCATGTGCATCGATGCGGAAGGCATGCTGTGGACGGCATTTTGGGGAGGCTGGATGGCGCTGCGCATCAATCCAAAGACGGGCGAGGTGCTGGACAAGCTGGAACTGCCGGTGGAACGGGTTTCTTCCTGTGCCTTTGCGGGAGAAAATATGGATCAGTTGATTGTTTCCACGGCTGCATATCAGGCGGACATGCATGAGCAACCTCTGGCGGGATGTATCTTCCGCGTGCAGGTGGATGTGCCGGGCGTGCTTCCCAATCGATACAAAGGATGACGGAGGAATGGCAGATGATGCGGGTAATTTTTGGCGCGCTGAAGGAATTTAACGACGACGCCATGCTGATGGCCAGACAGATGGGCGCAGAGGGAATTCACTTTAACACGCCGCCCATCCCGGGAGAAAAAACATGGGATTTGGAAGGCCTGAACTGGCTGAAGGCATATGCGGCGCGGTTCGATCTGCGATTGGAGGCCATTGAAAACGTACCCATCCGGTTTTACGACAAAGTAATGCTGGGACTTCCCGGACGGGACGAACAGATTGCAAATTATCAGAACATCATCCGAAACATGGGCAAGGCGGGCATTCCCATTTTGGGGCATCATTTTTGTCCCAACTGGGCGTGGCGCACCACGTTGAAGGCGACAGGCCGCGGCGGCGCAAACGTAGCGGCGTATGACAAGGCGCGGGAATCGGACGGCAACGCATATGTGTATCCGTATATTACCGATGCGGAATTCCCCACCCGGGAAGCGCTGTGGGAGAACTATCTGTATTTCATGAAGGCGGTGCTGCCTGTGGCGGAGGCTTCCGGCGTGCGCCTGATGGCCCATCCGTCGGATCCGCCCTTGCCGGAAGTGGATGGAAAGGCGCGTATTTTGGTGAGCATGGAAGATTTTCAGCGGGCGGATGCTGCCACAAGCAGCGATGCATGGGCAATCAATCTGTGCCTGGGATGCTTTTCCCAAATCGGCGGCGAAGCAAAGGTGCTGGAAGCCATTCGCTATTGGGGCGAACGAAAGAAAATTGCGTTGGTGCATTTCCGGGATGTGCAAGGCTGCGGAGAAAAATTTCAGGAGTGCTTCCTGGGGGAGGGCAATTACAATCCCGCCAAGGTTTTGTTGGCGCTGAAGCAGGCGGGTTACGATGGATGCATCATGGACGATCACGTTCCATATACGGTAAACGCAACCAGATGGGGGCATTTGGGGCGCGCCCATGAGACGGGATATATTCAAGGCATGCTGAAAATGCTGGACTTCTGGCAGGATTCAGTCAGCGAGGCAGGGGAGACAAACGCATGAAGGAGGCGATTTTGAGAATTGCAGAATTGGGCGTATTGCCCGTAATCAACATCCCGAAACCGGAACTGGCAGTGCCTTTGGCGGAGGCGCTGATTCGCGGCGGAATAGACGCCATGGAGGTTACGTTGCGCAGCGATATCGCGCTGGCTTCCCTGGAACGAATTCATGCGGCGCATCCGGAGATGTTGCTGTGCGCGGGTACAGTGCGCGCGCCGGCGCAGGCCCGGGAAGCCGTGGCTGCGGGCGCGAGATGCATTGTGGCGCCGGGCATGCGCGCCGACGTGGCGGAGGTCTGTGCCGGCTTGGAGGTTCCGTACATGGCCGCTTGCGTTACGGGAACCGAAATTGAAACCGCGCTGGATTTTGGAATGAATCTGGTCAAATTTTTTCCGGCGGAACCGATGGGCGGCGCAGCGGCGCTGAAACTGTTGGCAGGGCCGTATCCTCAGGTGCGATTTGTTCCCACCGGAGGAATTACCATGGACAATTTGGGGGAATATCTTTCCCTGAAATCCGTGGCGGCCTGCGGCGGCAGTTTTATGGCGCCTGCGGACATGGTGCTTCGGGAGGATTGGGAAGGAATTGCGGCGCGCTGCCGTCGTTGCATGGACGTATCCCTGGGCTTTGAACTTTTGCATGTGGGAATCAATCATGACGATGCCCGGAGCGCAATGGAAACCGCAGACCGTCTGAAGGCGCTGTTTCGGCAGAAAACGGAACGCGACGGCGGCAAATCCGTATTTGGCGGGCCGGGCGTGGAATGCATGAAGATGCCATATTTTGGGGAAAAGGGGCACATTGCCTATGCCACCCGTTCGGCGGAGCGCGCGCTGGCGTATTTCCGGCGCAACGGAATTCCTGTCATGGAAGAAACCCTGAAACGGAACGCTTCCGGACGATTGGAGTTCTTTTACCTGCAGGAGCAGATTGGCGGCTTTGCGGTGCATGTCGCCGAAAGATAACAGGGGGAACCGGAACGATGAAAAAAGTGGTTGGATTCGGAGATTTTCTGTTGCGCCTGAATCCGGAAGGATATCTTCGGTTTTCTCAGGCAGACAGAATGATGACATATTATACCGGCGCGGAGGCCAACGTATGCGTTTCCCTGAGCACCATGGGCGTAAAAACGGAATTCGTTACGCGCGTTCCAGACAACGACATTGCGCGCGCCGGGCTGATGCAGTTGCGCAAATATGGAGTCGACGTGGAGCATGTGGTTTTCGGGGGAGAACGGCTGGGCCTGTTTTATGTGGAAAAGGGGGCGTCTCAACGCCCTTCCAAAGTGATTTATGACCGCAAGTATACCTCCATTGCCACGGCAAAGCCGGCGGATTTTTGCTGGGATGTGCTTTTGCAGGACGCCGGATGGCTGCATATCACGGGAATTACGCCTGCTCTGGGCGAACATCTGCCGGAAATTTGTCTGGAGGCGATGCGGACTGCCAGGGAACAGGGCGTTGCGGTGAGTTGTGATTTGAATTATCGCAAAAAATTGTGGACTTCCCAGCAGGCCGGCAGCGTGATGGGGGAAATTCTAAAATATGTGGATGTGCTGGTGGCCAACGAAGAGGATTGCGCGAAGGTGCTGGGCATTTGTGCGCCGGATACGGACGTGGAAGCCGGCAAGCTGAGCCGGGAAGGGTATATTTCCGTGGCGCGGCAGGTGTGCCAGCGCTTTCCCAATCTGCGCGCGGTGGCCATTACCTTGCGCGGCAGCATCAGTGCGTCGGACAATGATTGGGCCGCCATGCTGTATACCCAGGGCGAGGCGCATTTCTCCCGGCAGTATCATGTGCATATCGTAGATCGGGTCGGCGGCGGGGATTCCTTCGCAGCGGGATTGATCTACGCCATGGGGCACGGCTTTGATGCCCAGCGCAGCATAGAATTTGCGGCGGCGGCTTCCTGCCTGAAACACAGCATGGAACAAGATTACAACCTGGCCACTGTGGAAGAAGTGCTGACCCTGATGGACGGAGATGGTTCCGGCCGGGTGCAGCGGTAAGCGCGCATCTCAAAGGGAAGAACAACAAGGAGCTGCTTGACAGCCCCTTGCTCAGACGGTTGAAAAACGCAGGGAGAGCATGAGAGGGCTTGGCGCCTCTCAGATTCCAATCGTGGCCGACGGCG
>JAQXRL010000345.1 GCA_029218505.1 Eubacteriales bacterium
GACTTTGTCAACGCTTTGAAGCGCCCTCTGAAAAAAATACAGAGGGCGCTTGTTTGCCCAACAGGCGTTGTGCTTCCCGCTTGAACCGGGGCATGAAGAAAGGCGCGGTTCCGCCGGAAACAGAGATGCAAACCGGGGCGATCGGGCTTGGTCAAACCGTCTGTTCAGCGGATGACGGCGATTCCCCGGCGGCAAGGGCCTGATCGATTAGACGGCATGCCTGGTCAAAGGGATCCGCCGCCATGTCCAGCCAAAGAATGCCCGGATCCCGGCGGAACCAGGTCATTTGCCGTTTTGCGAAGCGCTTGATGGCCCGGGAAAGTTCGTCGATCATTTCCTCCCTGGAGGAGATTTCTCCCAACAGATATTCGCAAATATAGCGGTATTCCAGCCCCAGTTTGCGCAAAAACACATCGCTCACGCCGGCGTCCATCAGGCGCTGCACTTCGGAAATCATTCCCTGGTCCAGACGGCGCTCCAGTCGCTCGTCGATGCGTTGGCACAGGGTCTTCCTGTCCCATGTTACGCCCAGGCGCAGAACGTCATATCGCGGACGCTTTTGTTCCGCGCCGCTGTCGCCGGCTTGAATGCGTTCCAGCGAGCGCATGACGCGGTTGCGGTTTTGCGGATCCACGTTCGTGTCCGGCGCGATTTGCTTTAACATGGCGTACAATTCCGGCGTGGTATGCGTTTCCAGCTGCGCGCGATATGCCAGATCCGGCGCGGCATCGGACAGCACATATCCTTCAATGACCGATTCCAGATACAGTCCCGTTCCGCCCACCAGGAAAGGCAGGCGGCCCCGGGACAGAATATCGTCAATGGCCCGGTAGGCAAGGCGCTGATAGTCCGCCATGGAGAAAAAATCTCCCGGCGCGCAGACGTCGATCAGGTGATGGGGCACGCCCATGGTTTCCTCCGGCGTGATCTTGCCGCTGCCCAAATCCAGCCCGGCAAACACCTGACGGGAGTCCGCGGATACCACTTCGCCGCCGTATTTTTTCGCCAGGCGCACGCCCAGCCCGCTCTTGCCGGAGGCGTTGGTGCCCACAATGGCGATGATTTTGGGAAGTCCGTTCATGTCGGCTGTATCCTTTCTGCCATATGTTTTTGCTGGCGTCATGAAATTTCCGGGAGGTTTGGGAAGACGGATTCCTGCGCGGCATGCGTCCCTTCCCGCAACAGCGCCGCCAGCATGTCCGGCAGCGGGCTTTCCCGCAAAATTTCTGCGCCGGTGATGGGGTGCGGGAAGCGGATCAGCGTCGAATGCAGCGCAAAGCGCCCCGGCAGGGCGTCCAGTTCCCGGCCATACAGGAAATCGCCCGCCACGGGATGTCCGACGGCCGCCATGTGCACGCGAATCTGATGCGTGCGCCCCGTTTCCAGGGAAAGCCGCGCCAGGGTATACCCGCCGGCATGGGTCAAAGCGCGATAATGGGTTACGGCGCGCTGGCCATGGAGAAAATCAATGGTTCGGCGCACCGTGGCCGTTTCTTCCTTCGCGATGGGCAAATCGATGGTGCCGTCGCCTTCCAACGTTCCCTCCACCACGGCCAGATATTCCCGGCGAAAATCCGGCGTGTGCAGCAGCCGCTGCAACCGCTGGCAGGCATGGGCGTTTTTGGCCGCGGCCATGAGTCCGCTGGTTCCTTTGTCCAACCGGTTCAGCGGGCGGAACACGAAATTCGTTCCATACAGGTGTGCAAGCCGGTTTTCCAGCGTTCCGCCTGGCTGCTTTGGCGAACATTGACAGGCCAGGGGCGCGGGCTTGTCCAAAACCAGGACGTCCTCGTCTTCGTAGACCACCGCCACGGGCTTGTCTTCCGGAAGGACCGGCTTTGCGGCAGCGTCCGGCAGCACGGCGCGCAGCACGTCGCCGCAATGGAGTATGTCGTTTGCCCGGACGGGCGCGCCGTTCCGGGTAAGCCCGCCCTCCCGTTTCAGCGCCGAATATTGATGATAGGAAATGCCCATGTCGCCACGGACGAAGTATTTCAGCTTGCGGCCCTCCGCTTCCCGGGGAACCGTGATTTCCAATGTGCGCATGGCAATCCCTCCTGCAGGAATTAGTATACCACGGATTGGCGTCACAGAGCAATCAACATGGAAAATGAATCGTTTTTTAACTTTTCTCGGGAAGGATAAAAGGAATGTGTTGTCGAAAGATTGAATTCGGGTTTTGTTGGAATATTGTTGATATATATAACATGGAGGGAAAAGCAATGAGTGTGGAACGCAATTTGCCCGTCGTTCGCGAGCGAAAGTTGGCGATTCTGAAGGGCGACCCGGAGCTTTGCGCACAGCAGAAAAAGGCCGGGAAGCTTCTGGCACGGGAGCGGGTGGCGCAGCTTCTGGATCCTGCAAGCTTTATTGAGCTGGATTCCTTGAACGCCGACGCAGGCGTGGTGACCGGTTATGGATTGATAAACGGCAGCCCTGTGTATGTATATGCGCAGGATTTTACCGTCAAGGGCGGTTCCGTGGGCGCGGCGCATGCGCGAAAGGTACTGAAAGTGCTGGAGATGGCGGAAAAGACCGGCGCGCCCGTGGTTGCAATGCTGGATACGGCAGGCGCGCGCCTGGACGAAGGCGTGGACGCGATGAACGCATATGCGCAAATTGCCGGTCGCGTCAGCGCGCTGTCCGGCGTGGTGCCCCAGATTGCCTTGGTGCTGGGCCCCTGCGGCGGAATTGCCTCTGCGTTGGCCAGCATGAACGATTTCGTGATCATGAGCAAAAACGGCAAGCTGTTTGTCAATGGCCCGCAGGTGGTTTCCGCCGCGGCAGGCAAGCAGATGGACATGGACGCCATGGCGGGCATGGAGGCTTCCATGCGTTCGGGTACGGCGCAGATCATCGTGGATACCGATGAGGCGGCGCTGGCGCAGGCGCGCAAGCTGGTTTCCCTGCTGCCCGTCAACAACATGGACGAGGCGGTCGTCCCCGCAACGGACGACGTCAACCGCGAACTAAGCGAAATGAACTTCATCGAAAAGGTGGAGGATGCGCGGGATCTCATCGTCCGCGTGGCGGATCAGGGCGAAACGCTGGAACTGGGCGCGGATTTCGCCGCTTCCATGGTGACGGCGTTGGGCCGCATTGGCGGCGCAACCGTGGGATTTATCGCCAACCAGCCCTGCAAGGATGAAGGACGTCTCAGCGTGTACGGATGCAAAAAGGCCGCGCGCTTCGCCGCTTTCTGCGATTGTTTCTCGATTCCGGTGGTTTCCTTTGTGGATTGCGCGGGAATGAAGATTTCCACGGCGCCCCAGGGCGAATTGTCCCGGGCGGGCGCGCAGCTGATGTTTGCCATGGCGGAAGTTTCTTCTGCCAGAATCAGCGTGATCGTGGGCAACGCGATTGGCATGGGCTATGCCGGCATGGCTTCCAAGGCTGTGGCGGACGTGGTGTATGCCTGGCCGGGCGCGGTGATTTCCGCCGTAACGCCTGCCATCGCGGTGCAGTTGACCAAGGCGGATGTGCTGAAGGACGCGGAAGATCCCTATCAGAAGCGCGCGGAGCTGGAGAAGGAATACATGGACGACGTGGCGGACGGCGTGAACGCCGCCAGGCTGGGCTATGTGGACGATGTGATCGAGCCTTCTCAGACCCGTCAAATGATTGCCGCCGCATTGGAAATGCTTTCCGGCAAGCGTGAAAGCAAACCCGCCAAAAAGCACGGCAATATGCCGCTGTAACGCGAGGTGGAATACATGAACGCAATGGAAAGATTTCTGTACGGCGGACAGGTTATGCTCATTGGCCTAATCATTGTTTTCGCCGTGCTGCTTCTGCTGATTTTCGTGATTTCGCTGCTGTCTGCTGCAATTCGCAGAGCGGAAGGCGGCAAAGCCAAGCCGCAGCAGGGCCAGGAAAAGAAAGCGCAGGCGCCTGTGCAGGCGCCGGTTGTGACGCAGGCGGCGCAGGAGGAGACGCCCGTGGTGGAAAATGCGACGGACGACGCCGAATTGCTGGCGGTGATCGCGGCCGCACTGGCCTCCTTCGATAATTCGAACAAGCTGATTGTGCGCTCTGTGCGTCGCGTGAGCGGTTGGAAAAACGCGAATCGCGCCGAGCAGGTTTCCCGTTTCTGACAAGGATTTAGAATGATTTTAGGAGGGTACATCCATGCGTAAATTCATGATCACCGTCAATGGACAAACCTATGAAGTGGAAGTTGAAGAGATCGGCGGCGCGCCCACGTTTGCGCCCGCGGCGGCTCCTGCCCCTGCATACGCTCCCGCGCCGGTAGCCGCGCCTGCTCCCGTGGCGGCGCCCAAGGCTGCGGCGCCCGCGCCGGCGGCTGCGCCCAAGGCGGCTCCCGCAGCGGCAGGTTCCGGCGAGCCGGTAAAATCGCCCATGCCTGGTAACATTCTGGACGTGAAAGTTGCCGCAGGCCAAAGCGTGAAAAAGGGCGACGTCCTGCTCATTTTGGAAGCAATGAAGATGGAAAACGAAATCATGGCTCCCCGCGACGGCGTTGTGGGCGGCGTGAACGTATCGAAGGGATCCACCGTTTCTTCCGGCGACGTGCTGCTGACCCTGAACTAAGCGGCGCCCAACGCAAAGGAAGCGACGAGGAGGGTTTTTCATGAAAAAAATAAGCGTCATGCGCGCGTTTGTGTGCATGCTGGTGCTGTTTACGCTGGTGACGGTGTTTGCCATTGCGGAGAACAGCGGCGCGACGGCCGGGGCCACTACGTCGCCGGAAGCCGAATCCGCCCAGGGCGAAGCCGTCATTGGCGGCGCGGACGCGCCAACGGACATTGTTGTGACGAAGGCCGAGGGCACCAACGCCGATGGCGACCCGGAAGTCAGCATTCTGGATGGCTTGAAGAGCATTGCGGAAAGCACGGCCTTTGCCAACGGCGAATGGCGGCAATACGCCATGATTGCAGTTGCGTGTCTGCTTTTGTACTTGGCCATCGGCAAACAGTTTGAGCCGCTGCTCCTGTTGCCCATTGCCTTTGGCATGTTGCTGGCAAACCTGCCCTTGGGCGGTTTGATGGATGATCCGGTTTACAAGGTGTTCGCCACCGCGGCGGAAGCGCAGGCATATGCGCAGCCGTTGGGCAAGACCGTGGAACTGGGCGTGAATGCCAGCGGCGAAACGGTGTATCAAGTGCTTTCTGCCAACGGCGGATTGCTGTATTACCTGTATAAGGGCGTGAAGCTGGGCATTTATCCCCCGCTGATTTTCATGGGCGTGGGCGCGATGACAGACTTCGGCCCGCTGATCGCCAACCCCAAGAGCCTGCTTTTGGGCGCGGCCGCGCAGCTGGGCATCTTCATTACCTTTATCGGCGCGAAGCTGCTGGGCTTTACGGCCAATGAAGCGGGCGCCATCGGCATTATCGGCGGCGCGGACGGCCCCACCGCCATCTATGTTGCCACCAAGCTGGCGCCGCATTTGCTGGGCGCGATTGCCGTGGCGGCATACAGCTATATGGCGCTGGTTCCCGTCATTCAGCCGCCTATCATGAAGGCGCTGACCACCAAGGCGGAACGGCAGATCGTGATGAAGCAGCTGCGGCCCGTATCAAAGCGGCAACTGGTGCTGTTCCCCATCATTGTAACCATTGTGGTTTCCCTGATTCTGCCTTCCGCGGCGTCTTTGGTAGGCATGCTGATGCTGGGCAACCTGGTTCGCGTGTCCGGCGTGACGGAACGCCTTTCCAAAACCGCGCAGAACGAGCTGTGCAATATCGTCACCATTTTCCTGGGTCTGACGGTTGGCGCTACCACCAAGGGTTCCACGTTCCTGACCTTTGAAACCATCAAGATCGTGGTGCTGGGCGTAATTGCCTTCGGCTTTGGAACTGCGGGCGGCGTACTGCTGGCAAAGTTTATGAATCTGTTCCTGAAGGAAAAGATCAATCCGTTGATCGGTTCCGCAGGTGTTTCCGCCGTTCCCATGGCGGCCCGCGTGTCTCAGAAGGTTGGCCAGAAGGAGAACCCCGCCAATTTCCTGTTGATGCATGCAATGGGCCCCAACGTGGCTGGCGTTATCGGTTCCGCCGTGGCGGCTGGCGTGTTTATCGCCCTGTTCGGCTAATGTATTGAAGGAGGAAACGATCATGGGCAAAGTTATGATTACGGATACCATCCTTCGCGACGCGCATCAGTCTCAGGCCGCAACGCGTATGCGTACCGAGGACATGCTGCCGGCGTGCGAAGTGTTGGATAAGGCAGGATATTATTCTTTGGAATGCTGGGGCGGTGCCACGTTTGACAGCTGCCTGCGCTTCCTGGACGAGGATCCCTGGGTGCGTTTGCGCAAATTGAAGGAAGCGCTGCCCAACACCAAGCTGCAAATGCTGTTCCGCGGCCAGAACATTCTGGGCTACAAGCATTATGCCGACGATGTGGTGGAGGAGTTCGTCCGGCTGTCCATCAAAAACGGGATTGACGTCATTCGCATTTTTGACGCGCTGAACGATACCCGCAACCTCAAGACCGCCATCGACGCCACCAAGAAATATGGCGGCATTTGCGAAGCGGCCATGAGTTATACCATCAGCCCGGTGCACACAGAAGATTATTTCGTGGATCTGGCAGTGCGGCTGGAGAAGATGGGTGCGGACAATATTTGCATCAAGGACATGGCAAACCTGCTTTTGCCTTATGACGCTTACAGCCTGGTGAAGAAATTGAAGCAGGCGCTGAAGAGCGAAACCAAGGTGCACATGCATACCCACAACACCACCGGCACCGGCGATATGGTGAACCTGAAGGCCATCGAAGCGGGCGCGGACATTGTGGACACGGCGCTGTCCCCCTTGGGGAACGGCACCGCCCAGCCCGCCACGGAATCGCTCATCGCCACGCTGCAGGGCACGGAGTACGACACTGGCATTGATCTGAACCAGTTGACCAAAGCGACGGACTACTTCCGCGGCGTCGCGCAGAAGCTAAAGGATCAAGGCGTGCTGGATCCCAAGGTGCTTTCCGTGGATGTGAACACCCTGAAGTATCAGGTGCCGGGCGGAATGCTGTCCAACCTGATTAACCAGTTGAAACAGGCCGGGAAGTCCGATAAGCTTTATGAAGTGCTGGCGGAAGTGCCGCGGGTGCGCAAAGATTTCGGCTATCCGCCGCTGGTAACGCCCACCAGCCAGATCGTAGGCACCCAGGCCGTGATGAACGTCATCACCGGCGAACGATACAAGATGAATCCCAAGGAATCCCAGGGACTCATGCGTGGCGAATATGGCGCGCTGCCGGCTCCCGTGAACGAGGAAGTTCGCAAAAAGGTGATCGGCGATGCCAAGGTCATCACGTGCCGTCCTGCCGACAACATTGGGCCGGAATTGGAAAAGTATCGCAAGGAAATTGGCCAGTATATTACCCAGGAAGAGGACGTGCTTTCTTATGCGCTGTTCCCGCAGGTTGCCCAGAAATTCTTCGAAAAGCGCCTGGCTGAGACGGTAAAGCTGGATACTTCCGTGCTGGACAAGACCAACAACGCCATGCCCGTTTAATTGCGTCGCGGATTTTGCGCGGTTGCCTGCTGAAATCGCGAAGCTGATCACAATCCTTTCCCGCCGGTCATCGTGCATGAACGGCGGGATTTTTGGTTCGCGCACTTGCGGGAACCCGGACGCCGAATGGGCGCTTTTGTTCCCCTTTACAACGCTTCCGAAAACGTGTATAATGTAGTGAAAGGTTGCCAAATGGAGGAAAATATGGCCAAGGATCAAAAGCAAACCAGAAAAGCACGGCGTGAGGCAAAAAAGCGTGCGGCACGCCGAAGAAAGGTTTTGGCGGTAGGAATTACGACGGTATTGGTTTTGGCGGCGGTGATTGCCGTGGCGAGCGCCGGAATGAGCATTGCGGAAAAAAACCAGCAAGCGCGTGCGGCAAAACTGGAAGCGGAAGCGACGCCTGTTCCCACGCCCATTCCCACTGCGACGCCCATTCCCACGCCGACGCCGGAACCGACGCCGACGCCGCCCAGCCGTACCGTGCGCATTACGGCTACGGGCGATTGCACCATTGGCGGAAATGTGCGCAGCGATGGCTTTGATTACTTCGACGGTTTCGTCCAAAAGAATGGATACGAGTATTTTTTCGCCAATGTGCGCGATATTTTCAAGGACGACGATCTGACCATCATCAATTTTGAGGGCACGCTGCCCAACGATGGGGACCAGAACATTGGCCATGGCTATAACTTCGCGGGGCGAAAAGAGTACACCAACATTCTGACGACATCCAGCATTGAACTGTGTAATTTGGCGAACAATCATAGCACCGATTTTGGCGAGGCCGGGCTGCTGTCCACCGTGGAAAACCTGGAAGCGGCGGGATTGGGCGTGTTTGGGTTTGACAATTTCTATGAGACGGAAATCAATGGCGTGCAAGTCGCGGTATGTGGTTTTACAGAATGGCGATGCGATTTGGAGCAGAGCGTTCAAAAGGTAAAGGAGCTTCGGCAGCGGTGCGATTTGCTCATTGTGAACATGCATTGGGGCGCGGAGAAATGGAACGAGGCCACGGACGAACAGAAGGAATGGGGGCATGCGATGGTCGATGCCGGAGCGGACATCGTCATTGGCAACCATTCTCACGTAATCAGCTGCATTGAAATGTACCAGGGAAAGTACATCCTGTACAGCCTGGGGAACTTCTGCTTTGGCGGAAACCGGTATCCCGACGACAAGGACTGCTTTATTTTTCAACAGGAATTCTATTTGGACGATGAAAACCAGGTGGTGGACAACGGCATCAAAATCATTCCCTGTTCCATTAGCTCCATTACCCGGTCCAACAACTTCCAACCCACGCCGCTGACGGGCAGCGAATATGATCGCGTGCTGAAAAAAATTCAGCGCTATGCGAAAGTGAAGGCGGACGCGATGGTTTGGCTGGACGACACGCCTTACCTTGCCGAAAACGCGCCGGAGACATCCGCCAGCGCTGAGGCAATTTCCGAATCTCCCAGCGAATCGCCTGCCGCAGCCTGACGCAAATTGGCCCATTGGGGCTGTTGTGCCGGAAGATTTACGCGGTCGTGCTGTTTGCGGAAGAAAATTCGTGTTATAATCAGGAATATTTCAACAAGGAGGTCGCGCATATGTCCACAGAGGAACGTCGCGCCGCGAATTTTATCGAGGAATTCGTTCAGGAAGATCTTGCCAGCGGCCGTTATGACCACGTTCGCACCCGCTTTCCGCCGGAACCCAATGGATTTTTGCACATTGGTCATGCCAAAGCGCTGTACATCGATTTTGGCATTGCCGAAAAATATGGCGGAAAGTGCAACCTTCGCTTTGACGACACCAATCCCACCAAGGAGGATGCGGTGTTTGTGGAGGGAATCCAGGAGGACATCGCATGGCTGGGCTTCCAATGGGACGAATTGCACTTCGCGTCGGATTTCTTTGAGCGCCTTTATGAAATCGCCTGCGATTTGATTCGCAAGGGCGTGGCATATGTGGACGACCAGACGGCGGAGCAAATGCGCGTCAATCGCGGTACGCTTACCACTCCTGGCGTAAACAGCCCCTGGCGTGATCGCAGCGTAGAGGAAAACCTGGATCTGTTTGCCCGGATGCGGGCGGGCGAGTTCCCGGATGGACAGCGCGTGTTGCGCGCCAAAATCGACATGGCGTCCCCCAACGTGCTCATGCGGGATCCGACGCTGTACCGCATTTTGCGCCATCATCATCATCGCACGGGGGATCAGTGGTGCATTTATCCGATGTATGATTTCCAGCATCCTTTGCAGGATGCCATTGAAGGCGTAACCCATTCCCTGTGTTCCCTGGAATATGAGATCCATCGCCCGCTGTACGAGTGGGTGGTGCGGGAAGCAGGCTTTACCACGCAGCCGCCCAGGCAGATTGAGTTTGCCAGGCTGAACATCGAACGCACGGTGATGTCCAAGCGGCATCTTCGCCGTTTGGTGGAAGAAGGCGTGGTATCCGGTTGGGACGATCCGCGCATGCCCACGCTGGTGGCGATGCGCCGCCGTGGTTATCCCGCCGCCGCAATCAAGGATTTCCTGTCTCGCGTGGGCGTTGCGAAGGCGGACTCCATGGTGGAAGGCAATCTGCTGGAGCACTGCGTTCGGGAAGCGCTGGGAGAAAGCGCGCCGCGCGCCATGGCGGTGCTGAATCCGGTGAAGGTGGAATTTACCAATTGGCCAGAGGATCAGGTGGACGAAATCGAATGCGAAAACCATCCGGATCATCCCGAAATGGGAAGCCGCCCGCTGCATTTTACCCGATTTGCCTATATCGAACGGGAAGACTTCATGGAGGAGCCGGTGAAAAAGTTCTTCCGGCTGGCTCCCGGCAAGGAAGTTCGCCTGAAGGGAGCGTATATTGTACGCTGCGATGAAGTGGTAAAGGATGCAAATGGCGAAATCGTTTTGCTGAAATGTTCCGTGGATCTGGACAGCCGTTCCGGCGGCGAGGGCGCCAACCGCAAGGTGAAGGGCACGCTGCATTGGATTAGCGACATGGACGCAAGGCCCTGCGAATTCCGCCTGTACGAGCCGATTCTTACGGAGGACGACGAATCCCAGCAGGCAGATCCTGAGCAGGCGGAAGGCGAAGAGGTTGCGGAAACGGGCGACTTCATGGATCGCGTGAATCCCAACAGCCTCACAGTGTTGCATGGCTATTGCGAACCGGTAATTGCCGGCGCCGATGTGGGGAACGTATTCCAGTTCCTGCGGATGGGGTATTTCTGCAAGGACAAGGATTCCACCGCAGAAATGAGCGTTTACAACCGTACCGTGCCCCTGAAGGATAGCTGGGCCAAGGCGCAGAAATAAAAACATCATAGGAAGGGTTTGGCGGGGAATTTGCAAAAGGCAGATTTCCCGCCGTTTCTTGAAAACGACCAAAACGCGAAAGTCCATCGTGCAAAAAAGACGCAGGGAAAGAAGGCGGATTTGGAGATGAAGGTCATTGATCTGACGCATACAATTCGGGAGGACATGCCGGTGTATCCTGGAACGGAGCCGCCCAAGCTCCAGCCTGCCAGCACATATGAAAAGGATGGCTTTCAAGAGACGCTGTATACCATGTTTTCCCATACTGGAACGCACATGGATCCACCGGCGCATCTGTTTCCGGGCAGAACGACGCTGGATCAGTTCGACGCGAGCCATTTTGTGGGGAGGGCCCTGGTAATCCATTGCGCCGATTTGCCGGAAGGCGCGTCCATTTCCATGGAGCGCGTTGCCCGATATGGCAAAAAAGCGGAAATTGCGGATTTCCTGTTGTTTCATACGGGTTGGAATCAAAAATGGGGAACTTCGGCGTATTTTGGAAATTATCCCGTGATAGACGACGATGTGGTTTCGTATGTGCTGAAAACAGGGAAAAAGGGAATCGGATTCGACGTGATTGGCGTAGATCCCATTGCAGACGGAAATCTGACCAGACACAAGCGGCTTTTTGCCGATCATGAAATTGTGAACATTGAAAACCTCACGAACCTGGAACTGTGCGGGGACGATTTGTTCTGGTTTTTTGCGCTGCCAATGAAGGTTTTGGGTTCCGATGGCGCGCCGGTTCGCGCGGTGGCGTTTTGGGACGACGCGCCGGCAAGATAACGAAAACGCCGCCCGCACAGAAGATGTTCGGTCTGCTGGGCGGACGGCTATGTATTCCTTATAATTTCAGTCCTGCAAGCTCAAAGCCCGCCTGAACGGTTTTTTCCGGAAGCTTGGAGAACATGGAGTTGATGGATTCGTAATTGTAGAAGCGCATGACGGTTTCGGCAAACATGGGCGCAACGGAAACGGTCTTGAACTTCTCCTGGCCGATGATGTTGGGGTTGTCCACGGTGTCGGTGGAAAACACGGTTTCGATGGGACTGTCGTTGATTTTGCGAACGCCGTTTTGGGACACGATGTTGTGGCACAGGAACGCCGCAATGTGTTTCGCGCCGCGCTTTTTCAGGCTGTCGGCCAGGTTCACCAGCGTTCCGCCGGAAATGGTAAAATCGTCTACGATCAGGCAGTTTTTGCCGTTGACCTCGCCGATGACTTCCAACACTTCCGCGTTTTCCGTATGATCTGTGCGTTCTTTATCGCCGATGGCGATGGGCAGGTTTAATGCGGATGCAAACTTTCGGGCCTGCTTGGCGTATCCGGCGTCGGGAGATACGACCACGGCGTTGTCCACGTATGGAAGGCGCTTGATGACTTCCAGCAACATGGGCATGGCGTATAGGTGATCCATGGGCTTTTTGAAAAATCCCTGAATCTGCTGCGCGTGCAGATCCATGGTGACAAAGCGGTCGGCTCCGGCCAATTCCATGCATTCCGCGCAGACGCGGGCGCGAATGGAAACGCGTGGTTCATCCTTCTTGTCGCCCTTGCCATATCCAAAATATGGCATTACCAAAGTAGCGCTGAGCGCGTTGGCGCGCTTGATGGCGTCCATCCAGAACAGGATTTCAACAAACTCGTTGTTGGAGTGCATGCCAATGGGCTGCACCAGGTATACGTCGCGATCACGAATGGATTCGTTCACTCGGACGAATGTGTTGCCCTCCGAGAATGTGATAACCTCCGATGACCCCATGGGATGCTCCATATAGCGGCACATACGCTCGGCGAACACCCGACCGGCGCTGCCCGCAAATATGGATATCTTGGCATTGTCAAACACCTTTCACGCACGCTCCTTCAAAATAATGGTAATGAAGCCGTCGCTAATCCGCGATGGCGGTGGCTTCTATCTCTATCAGCGCGCCCATGGGCAGCGCTGATATTTCCACACAGCTTCTGGCCGGAAAATCCGGGCCGAACACGGAAGCATAGATTTCGTTGACCGCGGCAAAATTCTGCAGATCCGTCAAATAAATGGTGGTTTTTAGAACGTCGGCGGGTGACAGGTTCATTTCCGACAGCACGGTGCACACGTTTTGCAATACTTGCCGTGCCTGAGCCTGGATTCCGCCTTCCGCAAGCTTGCCGGTATCCGGCACCATGGGAATCATTCCGGACAAGTATGCCACGCCCGCGTGAATGACCGCCGTTGCGTAAGGCCCCACCGCTTTTGGCCCGTTCTGGGTGTAAAAGCAACGCTTCATAAAAACCCTCCTGAGTGTTAATAGTCCGGAACCAACCCAACCCTGGGACTAATTCCGACATAAATGATTCTGGGACTGGGGGAATAGCTGTCCTTGGTAAGCAACGTTCTCGATACTTCCTCCCCGGTTTCCCAATCGTAGGAGACGAGATAGCCTTCGCTGGTGCAGCCCATTTTTCCGTTGGAAACCACTTTCTGCTCGTCCACATACGTGACATACGTGGCGGAAAAGTCCTGCAGAATCTCGTCGTATGTCGCCCTCGTGCTGCGCAGATGAGATTCCAATTCATATCGATATTCCGTCTTTTGACCATAGACGTATACCGTGGCGTATTGGGAAGTCACTTCCGTATAGATATAGATTGCGCTGTCCCGATCGTTGCGAAAGACCAGGTTCTTCCCGGTGTCGGAAACTGCCGCATCCAAACTGGGATCCACGTAGCTGACCGTCATGGTGTGGGGGGAACGTTCCAGAATGGTCATGCCCGCTTTCAGCATGGCTCCATACATGGTGGTTGCCGCTTGGCAAACGCCGCCGCCGATTCCGTTGGTGGTGCGGTTTCCGGCGTATTCCGGCGCTTCCTGATATCCGTTTTCTTCGGTGCGTTTGCCTGCCAAAGCGTTGAAATCCACCGTATCTCCCGGATATACCACCAGTCCGTTGAATCTGGAAAGCGCCAGCTTCACGTTGGCCAGGCTTTTTGGCCCCCGAAAGGAGGTGTCTGTGCGATAGCGAACCAGCTTTTGCATGCCCTGGTTGGCATCGTCGGAAGTCAAATACGGATACAGCGTTTCTACGGTCAGCGCGGTATCGCCCGTTCCGTTTACCACCAGGTTGGTCAGGTTTTCCCGCAACGCGGCGGTGTCCAATCTGCGGCCGTTGGTGGAATCTCTGGCAACCTTGGGGCCGTCGACATCCGCCACGACAAGGGCGTTCACGGGTTCGGAATCGATGGCCGCGCGAATTTCCTCAATGAACTCGTCGATGAGCTCTTCATGGTAGGTCAGGGTGCTTTCGTAATACACCGGTTCCTGGCGCAATTGCAAAATCGTTTTGTATTTGGTGGCCAGATTCCCGACATGGGCGAAATTCCATCCCAACGCCGCCTGCTCTTCGATGTTCAGGCTGGCTCCCACCTGAGAAGGCGAGAAATCCCAGCTTTGATCTTCATATGTGAAGGTGTAGGTAGCGTCCAACCGCTGGGATGCCACGCTGCGCAATTCCGTCAGGGCTTCGTTCCAGGTAAGTCCTCCGACGGAGATATTGTTGATATACACGCCGGGGCAAAACACATTTTCCACATCCGCCACGGTTTGGTACACGCGGATCAGGGAAAGCGCGCCCAGAATCAGCGCCGCCAGCAGAAGAAACACAAACAGGCCGGGCAAAAGACCCGACCTAGGCTTCCTGGGCCGTTGGCGCCCGCCGCGGGAAGGATGTCCGCCGTAACCACCATAGGGCGCGGAAACAGGGCGAGTCTTTCCGGAAAAAGACTGTTGCGAAGCGGAGCCTGGCCGGGAATACCTGATAGGAGACGATGGACGATCCTGATAATGCATGAATGATAAATCTCCTAAAGATATTCTTCCGCAAAGAGGACGTGTTCCGCGCGAACGGTTTTTGACACGCGTGCAATGGCGAGATATTCGCGGAAACGGTCCCTGACTCTATTATACCACAAAGCAACAGGGGAATGTAGCACGAAAAGAGGCTTCCTTTGAAAATTACGTGAAAACTTCCGTGTCAATTTTGGGTGTCAAGCGGGCGGAAGCTTTCTGCGGGAACAAACGGCGGAGAAATGTCATTCTCCGCCTCAGCTTGTCAAAAAAGATTGCGCAGGACATCCAGATGAATCAGACGCGGCGGCGTGTACGTCGCGTCTGGTTTTTCCAGAGCGCAAGCGGCGGAAAAACAGTTCGTCTGGTCAGGATTGCGCCCGGAAAATTGTGAGATTTTCAGCAATCCGCAGTCTTTTTC
>JAQXRL010000346.1 GCA_029218505.1 Eubacteriales bacterium
GCGCTTTTGCCTGCATTGACGGACGAAAGCGCCCTGACGGAGCTCATGCGGCAACACGCGTCCACCCGGGAACGTCTGCCGCTTTCCAACATAGATGCGCTGTATGACAGGCTGTTTTCCACCGTCGGAAAACCGGAGCGCATTTTGGATCTGGCTTGCGGATTGAATCCCCTCTATCTTGGAATTCGCGGGTATGCGGTGACGGGAATCGACATTCAAAACGACGCAGTGGCGTTGATCAACCGCCTTGGCGCGCAGGGCGGGATGCCGGTTTGCGCGCACTGTGCAGATTTGTTGCTGGAACACTCCATTCCGGAAGAACGCTTTTCGTTGGCGCTGGCGCTAAAGCTGCTGCCGCTGTTGGAACGGGAACAGTCTGGCGCAGCACAACGGCTGCTGCAGCGGGTGCGCGCCGGCAGGATTGCGGTCAGCTTCCCCACCCGTACGCTCACCGGACGGAACGTAGGCATGGAGGCCAACTATACCCGTTGGATGGAGGAGCGTTTGCCCTCAAACCTGCGCGTGCTGGATCGCTTTGTGCAAGGCGACGAGCTGTTTTATCTGCTTGCGCCCTTCGAATAGCCGGAAGGAGTTTTTGTATGCCGAAGCTGTATGTCGTCGCTACGCCCATCGGAAATCTGAACGATCTGACGCCCCGCATGGAATCTGCTCTGCGGGAAGCGGATTTGATCGCCGCCGAAGATACGCGCGTTACCATGAAATTGCTCTCCCGCTTTGGTTTGAAAAAGCCCATGGCGTCCTGCCACCGGCATAATGAAGAGGACAAGACGCCCGAACTCATCGCCCGCATGCTGGAGGAAAACTTGGTGGTCGCGCTGACGTGCGACGCAGGCACGCCGGGCATTTCGGACCCGGGACATCTGTTGGTGCGCGCGGCATGGGATGCCGGCATTCCCGTCGTGCCTGTGTCCGGGCCTTCCGCCGTGGCGACCGCGCTGTCCGCCTGCGGCTTTGACGCACGGGAATTTGCGTTCTACGGTTTTTTGCCCCGGGAAAAGAAAGACTTGCGGGAAAAGCTGGCCGCCGTGCACGCGTCCGGGATTCCCATAGCGGTGCTTTACGAATCCCCCCACAGAATCGTTGCCCTCACGGAGGAGATTTGCCGCGTGCTGCCGGAAAGCAAGCTGTGCGTTTGCTGCGATCTCACCAAGAAATTCGAAAGCATTCTGCGGGGAAATTGCCAGGCAGTGTTGGAAACGCTTCGGAACAATCCCAATGTGGAAAAGGGCGAATACTGTGTGGTCGTGGATCTTTCCGCCATGCCTCCAAGGCAAACGGAAAATTCCGCGCGGCCCGACGCGCCGGCGTACGTGCTGCAAAAAATGTTGGAAGGCTTGGACATCCGGGATGCCTGCGATTCCGCAGCGATGGAAGGGTATGCCCGCAACGATGTGTATCGCGCCAAAATTCAAATTCGGAATTTTCTGGAACGCCTTGCGGAAGAATAAATTTCCGCAAATTTTGGAAAAAGTGTTTTTCCCTGTTGTTTTTTGCGCCGGGTCGTGTTATAATATTTAAGCATATTGTGTTTGTACTGAAGGAGGATTTTTCATGAGCCCTGTGGTGATTATCATCGACATTCTTCTGATCCTGATTGCGGCTGTCCTGATCGTGGTTGTCCTTATGCAGGAAGGGCAAAGCCAGGGGTTGGGCGCTATCGGCGGAGGCGCTGAAACCTTCTTCGGCAAGAATAAAGCCAAGAGCCTGGAAGGCAAGCTGGCCACCATTACCAAGATTGCTGCGATTGTGTTCATTGTACTGGCCATCGTGACGACGATCATTGTTTCTCACCAGAGCAATGATTCCACAACGGTGTTGCCTTCCGTGGAGGAAACTCAGGACGCCCTGGATGCCGATGCTACGCCCGATGCCAGCGAAGACAACGTTGACGGCGCAGATGCAACCGCCGATCCCACGGAAACGGAAGAACCGGATTCTACAGATGCCGCCGCCTCTGAAGAACCCAGCGAAACTGCGGAGGCCAAATAAAGGCAATGCAACGGCAAAGCCGGCATTTCCCTGGGAAGTGTCGGCTTTGTTGCGTGTTCCTGCAATTTGGAGAATCCGGCGTGGTTTAACGCCAAATTGCTTGACAATTCGGGAAAGCCTTGGTAAAATACTTTCGCTTTGAGGGAAATAACAGCGAAGATGACATATGCAGAGAGCCGCTATCTGCTGCGAGGCGGTTATGACATTCGCTTTCTCGCTCCCGAGCGTCCCGTAGAGGGCGGCTGCCGCCGTTACCGGCATAGAGCGGGCCTTCCCAGGAAGGTCAACAAGAGTGGTACCGCGAAAGGCAAAGCCTTCCGTCTCTTTGATGACGGAGGGCTGTATTTTTACAAAAAAAGGGGTCGAAGACAATGAGCATTCCCGCCTACAATCCTGCGGAAATCGAGGCAAAATGGCAATCCCACTGGGATCGTACCCATGCCTTTGCCGCCGAAAAATCCCACGACAAGCCCAAGTTTTATCCGTTGATTGAATTCCCCTATCCTTCCGGCGCAGGATTGCACGTTGGCCATCCTCGTTCCAACACGGCAATGGATATCATTGCCCGGAAACGCCGCATGGAGGGATACAACGTTTTGTTCCCCATCGGCTATGATGCGTTTGGTCTTCCCACGGAGAACTATGCCATCAAAAACCACATTCATCCCGCCATCGTCACCAAGCAGAACATTGATCACTTTCGCCAGCAGTTGAAGCGCATTGGCTTTTCGTTCGACTATGACCGGGAAATCTCCACCACGGACCCGAAATACTACAAATGGACGCAATGGATTTTCCTGAAACTGTTCGAAGCGGGATTGGCCTATAAAATGGAGATGCCCATCAACTGGTGCACCTCCTGCAAGATTGGCTTGG
>JAQXRL010000347.1 GCA_029218505.1 Eubacteriales bacterium
ATGGTAAAAAAATATGCAACCCAAGCCGCGCCCCTGAAAAAGCGGCTCAGTCCGCATAAACTGCGTTCTACATTCGGCACAAATCTATACCACGAAACCGGAGACATCTATCTTGTTGCGGATGTTCTGGGACATTCGGACGTCAATACAACCCGACGCCATTACGCGGCAATGTCCGATGACAGGCGGCGCATGGCTGCAAAAAAGGTAGTTTTGCGGGAAAATGCGACGGGCGCATCCTCTGCGGAGAAAGCGTCTCCGCAAGAGGATTCCTGACTTCCATCCTATGCCCGTCCTGCGTGCTGACGGATTTCTCCTCTCGCCAGCTCGTCGCATCGGTTGTTCAGCGCGACATCGGAGTGTCCGCGCACCTTAATCCAGCGCACCTGATGTTTTTGCGTCATGGACAGCAGTTGTTTCCAAAGGTCTTGATTTTCCACAGGTTTTTTGGTGCTGGTGACCCAATTTCTTTGTTGCCAGTTTTCCAGCCAATGCTTTTCAAATGCATTGATCAAATAACTGCTGTCGGAATGCAGCAGAACCTCACAAGGTTCCTTCAATTTTGACAACGCCATAATTGGCCCCATGAGCTCCATACGGTTGTTT
Source organism: Eubacteriales bacterium (assembly GCA_029218505.1). Lineage (GTDB taxonomy): Bacteria > Bacillota > Clostridia > Christensenellales > Aristaeellaceae > SUG1456. Next base: position 607 of record JAQXRL010000347.1, read on the forward strand.
GTGGTGTGGGCTTCATAGCCGGAAAGTTCCAGCCTGGATTCCCGATAAATCAGAATGGCGCTCCATCCGCCTGGGCCAGGATTACCGGAGCAAGCGCCATCCGTATAAATTGTTACTTGCTTCAAACAAGCATCACTCCCCTTCCGCCTGTAAAAATGCCGCGTTCAGTGCGGCCGCATTGTCGCGTTGCGCGGAAAAATAAGCTTCCGCGCCCATGTCTTCTCGGAATGCGGTCATCACATTTAGTTTTGCCACCACATACCCTGCTTCCTCCAATGCGTTTACCAGCGAAGCAGGCGCCTGCAATTCCAGCAAAACGACCCGAGCATCCACCTCTTCCAATGCCGCCAGGCAATCTTCCAACTCGTTTTCATATAACGCTGTTCCGCTTTCCCGATCATACCAATACGCCACTTCTAAGTCGAATTCCTGAACGGGATAGATCATCGCTTCGTTGAACAAAATCACGCGCTTGCCGGAAAGATTTCCTGCGATCGCATGCGTTTCCGATTGCAATGCATCCATTTCGTGCAGGGTATTTTCCAGATTCTGCGCGTACAAATCCGCAAACCTCGGATCCAGTTCCATCATCGTTCCGGCAATGGCGGAAAGCATATCTTCTGCGGCCTCGCAAGACATATAGGCGTATGGATTTGCGCCGAGCAAATGACTTTCTTCTGCATCGGAAGCGCTTTCGTCGCCTTGTTGATACAATTCCATGTTGTACATCAGTTTGGCGACAGCCGGGCCGGTTTCCCCAAGGGACTCCAACGTGGTTTCAAAGCTTTCCAAACCTCTGCCGCCGGCGATTACCAGGTCGGCGTTATAGGCAACCTGATACAAATCCCAGTCGGACAAGACATAATTGCGCAAACAGCCGTCCTGAGGCTGCACCAACAGATGATGCTCGATGTCTGGCACATTTGCAAAAATCATTTCAGAAAGCGCATACAGCGGCCCAAAGGTGGAATAAACGCAAATGGATTGGGCAGTATCGTCCATATCCACGACATTTCCGGAAAGAATCAGCGGAAACGCCAGCAAAGCCGCGAGAAAGACCGCCAGCAAAGCCCATTTCCATTTTTTGACGATCAAAGCGCTCATTTCATCCTCCTTTCACGTTTTCCCGCGATTGTTTCAGTATAACACGATGCGAACGGAAAAACAAGCAGTTCCATTCGACATTGGGAATTTGCAATTGGCTGCCGCTTCCGTTTCCATGAAATTACCCCATTTGTCGGTGGCGCATCATGCTGCCCAACAAATGGGGTGCAGTTCCTTGCGTGACAAACGCTTTTGGGCGCACTATTCCCCGCCAGTCACCAACATTGCGTCTTGAACGTATGCTTCCAATTCATCGTAGCTGGCTGCGCCGAGCTTGATGGCCGTCACATAGCCGTTGGGATCCACAACAACAGTATATGGAATTCCGGATGTAGGGTATTGTCCGGTGATGAGTTCGTAGTCGGCGTCAATGGCAAAATTGTATGTATAGCCGTTTTCCTCCAGAAAATCCATTACCACATCGGGAGTTTCCCCGCTGTCAATGCCAATCACGACCAGATTCTCTTCATAGGTTTGGGAAAGCGCCTCCAAATCAGGCATTTCCATGACGCACATGGGGCACCACGTCGCCCAGAAGTTGATCAGCACAACTTTGCCAATCTGATCCGACAGGCGAAACAACGGCGGATCGGTTTCCGTTCCGTCTTCATTCAGGCAAACGGCATTCCCTGCAAGCAATTCCAGTTCAAAATCCGGAGCGGTCTTCCCCACCTCCACAATTTCCGTTGCCAGCGCCGGCGCGGTCATCGAAAGCGCCAGAAGCAGCACAAGGATCCGCGAGATGATTTTCTTCATGTTGTTCTCCTTTCGTCGCGCGTTTGATGTTTGGCGCAAAAACAATCGCGCCGCAGGGACAAGACGCAGCGCAGGCGCCGCATCGGATGCATTCCCGGTCGTTGATAGACAGCGTATCCATTTTGCATTGTTTTATGCAACGCCCACAATGGATGCATTTTCCCTCGTCTATTTTTATACCCACAAGTGCGACCCGGTTAAACAGGGAATAAATTGCGCCCAAGGGGCACAGAAAACGGCAAAACGGTCTGTGCAGAAAGACGGACAAGGCCAAAAGGGAAAGCAGGACAAAACCTTTCCATCCGAACAACCATCCCAAGGAACTACGCACGCTGGCGTTGACCAAAGCAATGGGAATGCCGCCCTCCAACGTGCCTGCGGGACAAAGGAATTTGCAGAACGCTGGCGTCGCAATTCCCTGTTTCCAAAGCGCGTACAATGGAAGCGCCAAAACAAAGACCAAAAGCACAACATATTTCAACAGGCTCAACTTGCGGGTCAAACGGCTTTTGGGAACCTTTTTGCCGGGAATCTTGTACAGCAATTCTTGGATAAGACCAAACGGACAGAAAAAAGCGCATACAGCCCGGCCCAGGATGGCGCCAAAGATGATGAGCAACCCCATAACGTATAAGGGCAAGCTGGGCAGCCCGTTCAAAGAGGCTTGCAGAGAACCGATGGGACAAGCGCCAACTGCTCCCGGGCAGGAGTAGCAATTC